>URLU01000154.1 GCA_900548765.1 uncultured Lachnobacterium sp. | reverse complement strand
CCAATAGGTTTATAGCTCATGTGGAGTTTGATGGAAAAACAGAGACAGTACATGTGAAAAACACCGGCCGCTGCAAGGAGCTATTACTGCCAAATACAGCAGTTGGACTGGTTAAGTCTGATAACCCGGACCGCAAGACAAGGTATGATTTGGTGTCGGTATACAAGAAAGGCATAGGCTGGATAAATATGGACAGCCAGGCACCAAATCAGGTCGTCTTGGAATGGCTTAAGACCCAGTCTTTTGATTATATAAAGCCGGAGTATGTCTATGGTGATTCCAGAATTGATTTTTATATGGAAAAAGACCGGACCCAATACCTTATGGAGGTCAAGGGCTGCACACTTGAGATAGATGGTGTGGGCTATTTCCCTGACGCACCTACCGAGAGGGGGGTGAAGCATCTTCGTGAGCTGACAAGGGCTGTAAGGCAGGGATATAAGTGTTATATTGCTTTTGTAATCCAGATGGAGGGCATAGATGAAGTCAGACCTAACGAACAGACCCATAAGGAGTTTGCGGAAGCCTTGCGTGAGGCTGAGACTGCTGGGGTGGAGGTTCTGCATCTCACCTGTGGTGTGGGGATAGATGAATTGCGGATTTTAGAGGGTAATACTTTGTAAAATAAATCTTGTATTTGTCACTAAAAGTATGTATATTCGTCTATGGAAAACAATCGGAGGATATACAGATGAAGGATCTTACAAAGGGAAGACCATCCATACTCATACTTGGCTTTGCTCTTCCAATTTTTCTGGCAAATCTCTTACAGCTCACCTACAGTATAGTAGATACCAGAATTGTAGGCTCATATTTGGGAGAGAGTACGCTGGCAGCAGTGGGAGCTACAACCACCCTCAGCAATCTTATGATTCAGTTTCTCATGGGTGTGTCAAATGGTTTTGCCATAATTACAGCCCAGAAATTTGGAGCAAAGGACTATGACGGAGTGCGAAAATCCTTTGCCATGTCCCTTAAGCTGGGATGTACTATTGCGCTTACAATAACTATAGTCTGTCTTGTATTTTTAAGACAGATACTTGTGTTTTTAAATGTATCAGATACACTTATGGAAACAGCCATGTCATATATTTTTGTGATAATAGCAGGACTGCTTGCCACATTTTTGTATGACGCCTGTGCAGCAGCGCTCAGGGCACTTGGAGACACACTTACACCCCTTATCATACTGCTGGTGTCAGTCTGTTTAAATATAGTTGGAGATATATTTTTAGTTGTAGTGGTCAGGATGGGAGTCCGTGGAGCTGCGCTTGCCACGGTGCTTGCACAGACCATAGCTTTTATCATATGCTGGATATATATGGTGAAGAAATATGAGGTGCTCAGGGTAAAAACTGAGGACTTCATAGGAGATAAATCTGATGCGGACAGGCAGATGCTTAAGAATATGCTCAGTGCAGGCATGTCTATGGGCTTTATGAGCTCGCTTATAAATATAGGCTCACTCACCTTGCAGACAGCGATAAACAAGCTGGGACAGGATATTATTGTGGCGCACACAGCCGCCAGAAAAATATCAGAGATTTTCATGATTATGTTTACAGTTTTTGGTCAGACCATGGCTACTTACTGTGGACAAAATATCGGTGCAGGCGAGGTAAAAAGGGTAAAGCAGGGCATAAGGCTTGCAATTTTATATACCTGCATATGGTGTACAATGGTGCTTATAGCCAGCTATACAATCGGACCATGGCTGGTTTATCTGGTGACAGGAACCCATAATGAGGTGGTTATAACCAATGCAACCAACTATCTTAAGTTTGATACCATATTTTATTTTGTGACAGCTGTGATATGTATAGTCAGAAACGCCATGCAGGGACTGGGAGAACAGATTACGCCTCTTGTATCAAGTTCACTTGAGATGATAGGAAAGATTGTCATAGCCTTTACTCTGGTTCCTATGCTTGGCTATACTGGTGTTATCGTGGCAGAGCCTATCGTGTGGTTTATAATGGTTATACCATTGCTTGTGAAAATATTCAGGATGCCGATTCTGAAGGAGAAAGAATAGATATCCAAACGAGTCAGGAAGAGTCTAGAGTGCCAGCTCTAGGCTTTTTTTCTTGATAAAATAGTAGTTTAAGGATAAACTAAAATTATAGTGTAATATGTGTATTGGAGCTCTAGAAAACAGGAGGAGGTATTTTTATGTTAGAAAACTGGAACAAACCACAGAAACCAGAGGATGCAGAGATTGAAGAGCGGCTCGATAAGGCAAGACTTAAATTATCAGCCCTCCAGATGCAGATTAAGGAGCACAAATTACCGGTGCTTGTCCTTTTTGAAGGCTGGGGAACCGCAGGAAAGGGCAGCGTGCTTGGCAAGGTGATTAAGAACATCGACCCACGATTTTTCAAGGTGGAGACAATGGATGTGCCAACGGAGGAAGAAAGGCGTAAGCCATTTTTGTACCGCTATTTTGTCAAAATTCCAGAGCAGGGCAAGTTTGTGTTTCTGGATTCCGGCTGGATGGATGAAATCGTAAAAGACTGTCTGCATGAGAACATGGGTGAAAAAGAATACAAGAGAAAGATTGAGAGCGTAAAGCGTTTTGAACGTCAGCTCACGGACAATGGATATCTTGTCATGAAATTCTTTTTCCAGATAAGCCAGAAGGAACAGAAAAAGAGGATTGATATACTGAAAGATGACAAGAATACTAAATGGCGGGTGAGTGCAAATGATGACTGGCAGAACAAGCACTATGACAAGTGCCTTAAGGTATTTGACAGGTACTTAAACGACACCAATGCGCCGGCTGACCCATGGTATCTGGTTGATGCCAAAAATAAAAAGTGGGCAGAGCTTCAGGTGCTTGAAACCATAATAAGCGGTATCGAGACAGCTCTTAAAAACAGCAGTCTTGCAGTGCCACTTTTACAGAATGTATTTCCTCTTGAGAAAATCCCTAAGCTGAGCCAGATTCCATTGGATAAGGAAATCCCGGAGGAGGAGTACAAAAAAGAGCTTAAAGATCTGCAGGCAAGACTCAGTGAGCTTCACAACAGACTCTACAGGCAGAAGATTCCGGTAATCATTGCCTATGAGGGCTGGGACGCAGCTGGCAAGGGTGGCAATATAAAACGAATCACAGGAGCCTTGGACCCAAGAGGCTTTGAGGTGCATCCAATCGCAAGTCCAGAGCCTCATGAGAAAGCCAGACACTATCTATGGAGATTCTGGAAGCGTCTGCCTAAGACAGGTCATATAGCAATTTTTGACCGTACCTGGTATGGCAGGGTGATGGTTGAGCGTCTTGAGGGCTTTTGCAGTGAAAACGACTGGCAGAGAGCCTACAATGAGATAAATGAGTTTGAGAGGGAACTGTCAGACTGGGGTGCGGTAATTATCAAATTCTGGGTTCAGATTGACAAGGACACCCAGCTTGAACGATTTACAGACAGGCAGAATACACCGGAGAAGCAGTGGAAGATAACAGATGAGGACTGGCGTAACAGAGAAAAATGGGATTTATATGAGGATGCCGTAAATGAAATGTTAGCTAAGACTAACACCGCCTATGCACCATGGCATGTGCTGGAATCCAATGACAAGAAATATGCAAGAATCAAGGCTTTAAAGATTGTGATTGATGCAATTGAAAAGGCTTTGTAAATGAATGCAAAAGGATTTAGCATAATCTTATCGACAAAATCCGACAGATGTTTTAATATTGTATATAATATGATTTGTATTGACAGTAATTGACGGCATAGGAGAAATTATGGAAAATTTAAGTGTCGCAATTGCAGAGGATAATGAAAAAATATTTCGATTACTGAGTGAATTGAAATATACCAGATTGACGAATGATGATGAAGAACCTGACATGGTGCTGGTTTATGTAAAAAAACCAGAGAATTTTGATTCGATGTTGTCAGGGGAGATTCCTGTGGCAAAGTTTGTGTCGGAGGAGGAAAAACAGCGGACTAAATCCTTACAGGAAGAAGTTACCGAAATCATACATGAGGTGGGTGTACCCGCTCACATCAAGGGTTACCAGTACTTAAGGGAGGCAATCATCATGTCAGTCGAGGACATGGATATGCTCAATTCAATTACCAAGATATTGTATCCTACAATTGCAAAAAAGTTTGCAACAACTCCAAGCCGCGTCGAGAGAGCAATACGACATGCTATTGAGGTCGCATGGAGCAGGGGAAGAATGGATACAATTGATGAAATGTTTGGTTATACAATCAATTGCAGAAAAGGGAAACCAACCAATTCGGAATTTATTGCATTGGTTACGGATCGAATAAGATTACAGATGAAGGAATAAATTTTTGGTGTTCTTTATCTCCTGTTATGATATAATTATATATATAATTGAGGGAGGGATGGAACATGAAAAATGTATTGTTTGCTTCTTCAGAGGCAGTTCCATTTATAAAGACAGGCGGACTTGCAGACGTTGTAGGTTCTCTGCCGAGATACTTTGATAAAAAAGAGTATGATGTACGAATTATTATACCAAAGTATGCTTGTATGGCAGATGAATTTTGCAAAGGTCTTGAGTTGGTCTGTCATTTTTATGTTAATCTCAATTGGAGAAAGCAGTACGTTGGGATTTTTAAAACTGAATATCAGGGAATTACATATTATATGGTGGACAATGAATTCTATTTTGGAGGACCTAGTCCTTACGATAAAATATATGAGGATGTGGAGAAATTTGCATATTTCTCCAAGGCAGTTCTTGCAGCCCTGCCATATATGGAGTTCGTTCCGGATATAATCCAGTGTAATGACTGGCAGACAGGACTGATTCCTGTATTTTTGAAGACCATGTACGGCTCAGACGAGTTTTATAGAAATATCAAGACTGTCTTTGCCATCCACAATATGAAGTTTCAGGGCAGATGGAAGATTAATGAGGTCGTGGATATAACAGGACTTCCGCACCACATATTTAATTCCAATGAGCTGGAATCCTATGGCGAGGCAAACTACTTAAAGGGAGGTATTGTGTATGCAGATGCGGTATCTACGGTGAGCCCTACATATGCCCATGATATCACCACACCTGAGGGTGGTGAGGGACTTCATGGCCTGATGGAAGCCAGACAGGATGTGCTGCACGGCATATTAAATGGACTGGATTATGCTGAGTATAATCCTGCAGATGACAAGTACATCAAATTTCATTTTGACAGGAATGATATATCTAATAAGCGGAAAAATAAGGAATATCTGCAAAAAGCTACAGGACTTACAGTGGACGACAATGCTCTGCTTATTGGAATAGTATCCAGAATGACAGACCAGAAGGGCTTTGATCTGGTGGCATATGTTATAGATGAGATCCTTGAGACCATGGATGTGCAGTTTGCGGTTCTTGGTACCGGGG
>URLU01000153.1 GCA_900548765.1 uncultured Lachnobacterium sp. | reverse complement strand
CATATTTTGTTCTGTGAAATAACTGTATGTTACCCGACTGATTAGCGTGTCTGGCGGAAAGTCTGGCTGCACATAACAGTTCAAACATAACAGAAAATATAACAATGGAAAAATTATATAAAAACATAATGTGAAAAACATAATGTGAAAAATATAACCTTGCATAGAATATCGGAGGGATTGAACTATGCTTGATACAGTTGTAATCGTAGTTTCGGTAATTGCCGTTGTGGGGGGAGCTGCCCTTGCCTGGTGGTATGAATATGCCCCTGAAAAAAAGGATAATAACGTTAGGAAGGAAGAGGAGTAATCATGAGTACAGGAATGTTAGGCGTTTTAATTGGTGTAATTTTTATTTTGGCACAGGTTGTTTTATTTTGGGCACTGGGAAAGCTTTTGTCAGTGTTAAACGACAGATTTCTGCCAGAACAGAGCTAATAGTCAGGAGGTTTATCTGTTGAACATTATTTTGTACGTTGGAGCACTTGTAGTAGGATTTGTACTTTTAGTTAAGGGCTCAGATTACTTTGTGGATGGAGCTGCAGGGGCAGCCACAAAGCTTGGAATACCCCAGCTTGTCATAGGCCTTACCATTGTAGCCATGGGAACCAGCGCGCCGGAAGCAGCTGTCAGTATCACGGCTGCAGTCACAGGAAATGCTGATATTACCATAGGCAATATTGTGGGAAGCAATATATTAAATGTACTTATAATTTTAGGTATAGCGTCAGTGATTGTGCCTATTGCAGTGGCAAAGTCCACAATTAAAATTGATATACCATTTATGTTAGGCTGTTCCGTTCTTCTTATAATTTTAGGACTAGACGGGAACATCGGCTTACTTGATGGAATTGTTTTTTGGGCTTTTTTCATAGCCTACCTGTCATACCTTTTCATCAATTCCAGAAAGAATAAGGAGAATACTGATGATGAAAGCAGCAGGGAGATAAAGCTTATAAAGCAGCTCGCGTTTATCACTGGTGGTCTTATTGCGATTATTGCAGGAAGTAAATTCGCTGTGTATGGTGCAACTGAGATTGCCAGAGCTGTGGGCATAAGTGAGAGATTTATAGGGCTTACGGTTGTAGCCCTTGGTACATCACTTCCGGAGCTTTTCACATCAGTAAATGCAGCCAGAAAAGGAAATGCAGATATAGCCATAGGCAATATTGTAGGAAGCAATATTTTTAACATCCTGTTTATTGTTGGAACCACAGCATTTGTCAGACAGGTGCCATTTGACCCTAAGTTTATCGTAGATTCTGTTGTCATGGTCGTTGCGGGAATAATACTTTGGGCAGCAGTGTTTAAGAAGGAAAAGCTTACGAGGACAGGTGGCATAGTTATGCTTCTGGCATATCTGGCATACTTTGTATATCTGTGTATGAAGCCTTGATTCTGCCTGAGTGTACTTTGGTGCAGTAATAAAATGTGAATAGGTTAATCTTGCGGGAGACAGCATTCCATCAGATGGGGTGCTGTCTCCTGCTGCTTTTTTTTGTGGGGTGTCATAAGAGGTGTGAGGTGGTGGCTGGGATGTTGTGGCATGCTGGGTAATTATTTGTGGCGGGTTTCGGATTTAAGATTTTCTAAATGCTCTGATTGATGTGGTGGCGACCTGACGCAACCGCTCGAACCGATAAAAACTGCCACTGGCAGTTTTTACTGGACGCATTGGCGCATTCGCCATCCATGGCTCAGGTCTCGCTCTCGGCAACGTCCTGTTGCCGAGTCGCTGTGGAGTGTACAGAGCATTAAGAAAATCTAATATCCTGCACAAGCCACGAATAATTACCCAGCCTGCCACAACATCCCATTTCCACGTTTCATGATTTCTTATGACACCATGGGGAAAATCTGGGCCGCGGAGCAGCCAGATATTAAGGCTGCGGCATACAAAGAAAATTATAACTTACATTGACAGTTTTACTTAATAGAGAAAATAAATATGAGTATACGTTCAATTCAAAAAATAGTGTAAAATATAGATGTGAGTCAGAAAAAAATAGGGGGATTATACAATGACAACACTAAACGAATACAAATTAGGTGACATGATAGCGCGCTACACCCTGGACGAGGATAATATAGCAGGCTTCATTCTGCTTCCGGCTGATTTTATGCCAGAACCTGACATAAGCAAGAATGCAAAGCTGGAAAATCTGGTGCAGATTAAATATGCTGGAGACACCTACAACGAGGCCTACGCTGGCGGGCTCACAATGCGAAATGGTGAGAGCTGCAGGAGGCTTAAATATGACAGGCAGAAAGTGTCACAGGAAGATGGTGAGTTAGTTATCACTACCTATCTGAAGGATGACAGGGGCTATGAGGTGCACCATATCCTAAGCTACAGGGCGGGCAGCCGCCATGCCAGAATGAAAAATGTTTTTTATAATCACAGTGATAATGCTGTGTCTCTTGAGATGTTTGAGAGCTTTTCCATGGGAGGCATTACACCTTATGTGGAGGGTGATGCCCATCTGTCTATGGATTTGTACCGCGTCAGAAGTGTGTGGAGTGGTGAAGGCCGCATTGACAGGCAGACTCTTGAGGACTTGTGCCTTGAGACTTCCTGGAGTGGACATGCTGTGAGATGTGAGCGGTATGGTCAGGCTGGTTCGCTGCCGGTTAACCACTTTTTCCCTATGGGAGCTGTATATGATAAGAAGACAAAGGTATTCTGGGGGGCGCAGATTGCCCACAATACCTCCTGGCAGATAGAGGTCTACAGAAAGGATGATGGGCTGGGGTTCAGCGGTGGTCTGGCTGACAGGGAGTTTGGGCACTGGATGAAAAATATCCTGCCGGGTCAGTCCTTTGAGACACCGGAAGCTCTTGTATCTGTGGCATATATTCCGGAGGAGGCTGGGTTTGAAAATGCAGATGAGCCGGCTTTCACGCTTTTTATGCAGAGGTTTACCGAGGCTGGTCTAAGAACTGTTGAGGCTGGACCGCATATGGAGTGGGACCTTCCTATAGTTTTTAACGAATACTGCACCACCTGGGGCTGCCCAAGCCATGAAAATATTTCTGCCATTGTGGATGCCATAAAGGATAAGGGCATCAGCTATTTTGTCATAGACTGTGGCTGGTATAAAAAGGACGGCATACCCTGGGACAGAGTGATGGGAGATTATGATATATCAAAAACGCTTTTCCCGGAGGGGCTTGACAAGACAACGGATAAAATCAGACAGGCTGGAATGGTGCCGGGCATATGGTTTGAAATCGACAATGTGGCAGAGCAGGCAGATGTCTACCAGCTGACAGAACACCTCTTACAAAAGGATGGCAAGCCCCTCACCACATATTTCAGAAGATTCTGGAAGATGACAGACCCATGGGTGGAGGAGTACCTGACCCAAAAGGTCATAGGAACCCTGAAGCAGTATGGCTTTGGCTATATGAAAATGGATTACAATGAGTCAATAGGCATTGGATGTGACGGAGCGGAGTCTCTGGGTGAGGGCTTACGACAGAATGGAATGGCATCCTTAGCCTTTATAGAGAAGGTGAAGCGGGAAATTCCTGATATTATACTGGAAAACTGTGCTTCGGGAGGACACAAGCTAGAGCCAAAAATGATGAGTCTGTGCGCCATGGCTTCATTTTCGGATGCTCATGAGCTGGTGGAGATTCCTGTCATTGCGGCATATCTGCACAGAGTCATACACCCAGCCCAGAGCCAGATATGGGCTGTCATCAGGGAAACGGACAGCATACAGAGGATTGTGTATTCCATGGCAAACACCCTGCTTGGCAGGATGTGCCTGTCAGGGGATGTGACTAACCTTAGCGAAAAACAATGGCAGGCTATTGACAATGGCATTGATTTTTACAAGAAGGCGGCAGCAGTTATAAGGGATGGAGAGACCCTGATTTTTGGAAACAGGCAGGCTAGTCTGCGCCATCCATCAGCTTATCAGGCGGTTGTCAGGTACACAGACAGACAGAGCCTTGTTGTCGTTCATACTTTTGAAAATGGCGGAGGCAGTGACGTTAACGTACCGGTTTTCCCGGTACTTATGGCAGAAAATCAGGCTGACGAACCGGAAACAATTGATTTGACTGGCATTAAGGTCACAGCTGTTTATGCAGAGCCTTGCAGCATGGATAAAGACAGGATTTCTCTTGAAAATGGCAGGCTTAAGGTAAAGCTTCAAAAGGATTTCGAAGCTGCTGCTATATTGCTTGAGAGAGCTTGAGAGAAAATCTGCCATAGATAAAACCATGAAAATAGGAAAAATGTAACAGAAATATTGAATAGCACGTGAAGGAGTTCTATAATAAATAAAAGTATTAAGCAGTTTAAAATATATAGAAATGGTAGAAAAATAAATGAAGATTTGGGTAACCAGACATGGACAGACAAAATATAATAAGAAGAAACTCATGCAGGGACTGACGGATGAACCTTTAAACGACACCGGTATAGAGCAGGCAAAGGCGGCGAGAGCAAAGCTTGGAGACATGAAATTTGATGCGGTATATGCAAGTCCACTTGACAGGGCTGTCACAACTGCATCAATTATAGGCGGGGTCAGCAAGGATGAGGTCATCACCGACCCAAGGATTATTGAGGTAGATTTTGGTAAATATGAGCTTAAGAGCTACTACAGGCTTGGACTTAAAATGTCTCTGTACTGGGCTCTGCCAGAGGTCTTTCCAGCACCGGACACGGTGGAGACAATTCCGCACATGATTGAGCGGAGCCATGGATTTTTGAAGGAGCTTGAGGCAAAGGATTATGAAAATGTGCTGGTGGTCTGCCATGGAGGAATCATAAGAGCCATCTGTGGTTATCTGGAGGACAGACCAAATGGTATCAAATGGCGTCCACATCCGCACAACTGTGAGATTCGCATCTATGAGCGCAGGCAATGAGACGTGCCAAATGTGATATACATGAGTGGGATGGGCTTGCCCGTGAGCACGTAAATATATGATTACAGGCAGACTTGAAGGAGGGATAAGCATGAAATACAAGATACTGATAATAGGTGAGGACTACAGCAATGTAAATGATATTTATGACAAGTTTGGAAAGATATATGAGGTCCTTATATCATCACCTATAGCAGCGGACATAAGTGCACATGTTAATTATTTCAGACCGGATATGATAATGCTGTCACTTGAAGGCATTCATGATTATGTTGTGGATGAATTTAAGGCGGCTAAGGCTGCGTACAGTAATCTGCAGGGAATTCCTTTTGCCGCTGCCGGAAATAAGGATGACCTGATGTGGTTTGAGCAGCAGTGGGCAGGACTTGCAGACCTTAAGATTGATATTGATAAGAAAATGCTTGATATACAGCTTGAAGTAGATGTTAAAATTGACAAGGCTGCCAAGAAAAATGCAAAGGCTCCTGCACCGGA
>URLU01000152.1 GCA_900548765.1 uncultured Lachnobacterium sp. | reverse complement strand
TCACGAGCTCTGCATCACCCTTTACCTGGGCATCTGTCATGGCAAAAAGCGCATAGACACTGTATAAAAATGATGCTCCTGCGCCAAGGGCTACCAGTGTGTCCATGTTTGGTGCTCCGTGAAACAGGCTCTTAAATCCGCTGATGAAAAATTTCTGGTTTATAACCATTATGACAACTGTGAGCAGTAACTGCACCAGTCCCATTGCCACATGATTTCCGTCAAAAAACTTCGGCAGCGGCCAGCCCCACATCATATGTCCCATTGAAAAATACATGAGCACCACCAGAAAAATCACCGACACTATAAGTCTCTTTTTGAGCTTTGGTGTCTCCTTATCCTTTAGGGCTTCCTCTGCCTCTCTGTACATGTCAGAGCCGCCATGGGCACTGCTGCCTTGTCCTGCATCTGCACCCGATTTTGCACCAGACTTTTTCTGGGCGCCGTAGCCTGCATTTTCTACTGCACTGATTATGTCTTCAGCACTTGCGCTTCCCTCCACTCCCATGGAGTTGGTCAAAAGACTCACTGAGCACGACGCAACTCCTGGAACCGCAGAGACAGCCTTCTCGACCCTTGCGCTGCAGGCTGCACAGCTCATCCCTGTAACTGTATACTGTTCCATCTATATCACCTTCCTGTTATTAACTCTTGCCTTTTATCTAAAGCAAGTCCTTAAAATGCAAATCTGAATCGGCTGCTGCAAAATCTTTGCCGCCTACCTCATCAATTTGCCAAGTGTTGTCACAAGCTCATCAATCACATCATCATTGCCATTTCTGATGTCATCAGCGACACAGGTTCTGATGTGGTTAGCCAGCAGCACCTTGTTAAAGCTGTTTAGCGCCGCATTCGCCGCAGACACCTGAATCATGATGTCAGGGCAGTAGCAGTCCTCGTCCAGCATCCTCTTGATGCCTCTGATTTGTCCTTCTATTCTGCTTAACCTGTTGACCAAATCCTTGTATTCCTTTTCGCTTCTGTCTTTTTTCTTGCCAGAGCAGCAACAACAATTGTTTTCTTCCATATTTATCTCCTGTTAGATGTTCGTCTCTCCTAATCGTACCCTATGGGGGTATCTCTATGAACGAAATTATATACCCTTATGGGGTATATTTCAATAACTTTTTTAAATTTATTCTATCCGTGATAATCAATTTCATTCTAGATAACCATTTAATTGTCAATTTTATTACAATTGGAATTAAAAAGACTTGTTAAAAATGTAGGAGGACAGCCTGCCTTATCCCTAATAACGAATATACGCCATCGGATGTGCAGGCTGCCCTCATAAATGTCCAAGGTACTACCCCACTGTTATCACATCATCCAGTTTTTCCCTTGATTTCTGACTCAAATGATGTGAAATCAAAATCACGCCCATATCAGGCTCTGACAACAAAGTATTTTCTATTTCTATTGCATTTTTCTCATCTAAGGCAGAGGTTCCCTCATCCAGAACGATAAATGATACATGTCTGATATAAGCTCTGGCAAGGGCTAATCTCTGTCTCTGTCCTCCCGACAGATTTTTTCCGTTTTCAGCCAGTACGTAATCAAGCTTTCCATCTAAGCTGTTTACAAACTCATCCAGATTACATTTTTTCAATGCTGCCCAGACTTCATCATCTGAAAAATCCTGTCCCAGTGTCACATTAAAGCGCACACTTTCTCCGAAAATAAAAACATTCTGATCAACATATGTGATATGACTGAATAAAGATTTTCTCTCTATTTTGCCAACCTCAGTATCATCATATCTGATACTGCCCTCGTATCCATTTAACAGACCCGCAATCAGCTTACCGAGTGTACTCTTCCCTGCGCCGCTTGCTCCTGTCAATGCATACTTTTTGCCCTTTTGCAATTCACAGGAATAATCCTGCAGGATATTTTTCCCATCATAGCCAAAGCTTACATTTTCAAGCTTTATTGTCTCCACCTCATTGTTTATCCTGGCCTCATATGGGACATTCTCCTTAATCTCATATTTCTCCCAGAGCTTCTTTATAGATTTTGTCTTAATCACAGCACTTACTGAAGCTCCCACATTACTGAAAAATGTCTGTCCCAGATTTCCAACCGAGAGCACCGCACCTACAGGTGTGAGTCCCATAGATGCCATGCAGACTGTCACAAGAATCATTACTATCTGACTTACCAGACTTACTCCTGCACTTACGATACTCACAAAAGTACTCTTCTTATCTTTGTCGAAAATAGCGTTTTCCTGTCTTCTTGAGACTTCTTTGATTTTGTCTACAAAGTATGACTGCCTGTTTGACAGATAAAATAAGAGAAAGCCTCCCATATTTTCCTTATACTTCTCTGTTGCATTTTCGTTTTCCTTTGACATGGCTTCTGTTTTTTTATCCAGTCCCTTAGCTGCCAACTGTGGTACAACTGCCATAAAGGCAAAGAGAAGAATGGCTGTTATTCCTATTCCAATTCCCAGATAAAAAAGTGCAAACATAGAAAAAACTGTCTTGCCTACCGCATCTATTATGTTGAACAGATTTAAAAACACTTCGTTATTAATCTGCTCGACATCATTTGTCATCCATGACACATAGTTGCCAGTGTCCTTCTTAAGGAACTCTACACAATCCATGGATACTATTTTATTCGCCATGATTTCCCTTAAATCTGTTTTCATCCTGCATGTAACCCAGCTCTGGAACACGTTGTAGATATACATGATAAGCAAAGTCACAGACCAGATAACAAGGACTACAAGACCATCCTTTATAAGCTCACTTATTCTGACATCATCACCATAGCTCTGCAGTAAGAAGGACAGTGAATATCCAGCCAGAACATAGGCTGCTGAACTGATGAGCGATATTATAATACCAATAATTAAATATAGGCGATTTTTCTTTAGTATTGTTTTGTACATAGGTCATTTTCTCCCTTATCCATAATCTCATCAAGGAATATTGAAACATTTCTTCTTTCATCTGGCACTTACAAATCATTCCTTTAAAATTTTTATTCAGAATGAATGCGCATTTCCTCTATTCACTCAGTTTATCATTCTATTCATTCCTACACAAGGGACAGAATTGTCCACATTTTTTGTCCTTTGCTCCATACTCTTTTCTTTATCTAACTATAATTGTCCAGCCCTTCCCGGTTCGTCCTCTCAATCAAGTCTCTGAGCTCTCTGGCAGACATCCGAAGTGCCCCAAGGCTCATGACTGTCTGCTGCTCGAGTGCGTCATTTGTGGCAACAGTCACCTTGTACTTATCCCTGATGTCATGCACCCGCCTCTCGATAAAGGCATCCGCAGTCTCATCCTGCTTAGTGTAAAATACATCAATCCCATTAAAGCTCTCCTGCTTTCCTGCATTGCCCTTCACCTTGTAGGCATCAAATACAAGAATCAGCTTACAGCCCTTATAGCCCTGATAATTTGCCAGAATGTCCTTAAGCGCATCTCTCGCCGAATCTATATTTATCTTAGATAAAGAATTTAAGTCTTCCCATGCAAAAATGATATTATAGCCATCCACTATCAGGTACTCCTCCTGTGGACCTCTGACCGGATAGATTGGGTTGCCATGCTTATCATGCTTGACAGTGCGCGGTTTTCCAGACAAGCCCTCGTATTGCTTTGAGGTGCTCTTCCATTTCTTTCGCTCCTGGTCTTCCACATCATTTTTATTCATGCCAAATTCTCTTGCATACACGTCCGCAAGCTCTGCGTCCAGCTCCACCGAAGTCATACCTGCCACATCCTGCGACCAGCTTGTCCTGCGGTTTATTCCAGCCAGCAGGTCTGCGTCCTGAGAACTGAAAGCTCTGGAATTTTCCCTAAGTGTGGTTTCTGAGGAATCGCCGGTGTATACATAAGGCAGATGCATATAATTTTCCACCTGATCCCATGGCACGATAAAGCCGGAGCCATGGGCACAGAATACTGAGCCTGTAGGATTTTTGAAATCCATCTCGCTGTCGTAGCCCCTCTCAGCTATGACCTCCTCCGGATTGTGGCACTCATCATAGCCCGACAAATCAAGTGTCAGATTACCCAGCCCCTGAGAATATGCCATTACCTCACTGACATAATCCTGCATGGTAGATACAGGTGCTACTCCTGTGATTCTAGCCATATCACGGCTTCCACTGGTGTAAAATTCAGGAGACTCCACCCTTGCAGCCCTCTGCTCCAAATCTGTAAGTGCCCTGCCTACATGCTCCATTGGTATCTCTAATATAAAGTCATAATACGGCTCAAGCAGTATGCACTCACCTCTTTTTAAAGCATTGCGGATTGCCCTGTAGGTAGCCTGTCTGAAATCACCTCCTTCAGTATGCTTGATATGTGCCCTGCCTGATAAAATTGTAATCTTTACATCTGTCAATGCACTTCCCGTAAGCACACCCCTGTGCTCTCTTTCTTCTATATGAGTGGCGATAAGTCTCTGCCAGTTTTTGTCAAGTATGTCTTCACTGCACACGGAGCTCACTGTAACGCCGCTGCCCTTTTCCTGTGGTTCTATCAACAGATGTACCTCCGCATAATGGCGCAGTGGTTCAAAGTGTCCCACACCCTCCACAGGCTTTGCCACAGTCTCCTTATAAACAATGCTTCCCGGTCCAAAGGTTACTACCACGCCAAACCTGTCCTTTATAAGTCTTGTCAGCACTTCCATCTGCACCTGACCCATGAGCTGGATGTGTATTTCCCTGTGTTCCTCGTTCCAGACCACATAGAGAGAAGGATCCTCCTCCTCGATAAGCTTCATGTTCTTTAAAAACTCAGCCGGATTGACCTCCTTTGGCAGTATGAGCTGGTAGTTTAGCACCGGCTCAAGGATTGCCATATTGTCCTCTCCGAGATTGCCAAAAGCCTGTCCCGGATAGGTGCTGCTAAGTCCTGTAACTGTCACAATCTCTCCTGCCTTTGCAAAGTCACAGGTCACATATTTTTCTCCTGAATACTTCCTAATCTGGTCTATCTTTTCAATCAAATCACTGTACTCAAGCTTGTCCCTGACAGCTATACCCCCTCCGAGTATCTTCATGTAGGTAAGTCTCACACCCCTGTCGTCTCTTCCGATTTTATAGACTCTTGCTGCAAATTCAGATGGGTATATTTTTTCTACAGCATATTCCCTGATGCCTGATAGGAGCTCATCCACACCTGTGAGCTTAAGGGCTGAGCCGAAAAAGCATGGAAATACCTTGCGGTCACAGATGGCTTTTCTGACAGACTCCTTGCTTAAGCCCTCATTTTCCATGTACTCATTTAGCAAAGCTTCGTCACACATGGCAAGCTCTTCGCAGATGTTTTCGTCTTTTATGTCATCGCTGCATCCATTCTCAGCTGCATTTTTCCTATATGAGTCTGCACTTTTCTCATTTGCATGGTCAATTTCACCCGAATACAATTTGACGCATCC
>URLU01000151.1 GCA_900548765.1 uncultured Lachnobacterium sp. | reverse complement strand
GGGTCACGGATTTCTTACCATCTGCCAGCTCAAGATAGTGCTCCCTGTTGGCACAGACCTCCTTTAAAGCCTCTGTAAACTCTGTCATGAGCAGTCTTATCATTCCCACACCATTTTCAAGCTGTATATATCCATCATACCGCTCTTCCTCCGGAAGTGGAAGCTCTGCTGTCAGATACCACTCATCTGACGCCTGTACAAAATGGGTACCATACTTCTCAAAGCACACCTTCTGCCATTTTTCTATGATAGCTATTACTTCCCTTGCATCTTCCTTTTCAAATGGTTCTAAAGGATACAAGCCCTCTCTGTACCTGGTCAGCCCCACCGGCACCACTGAAAGGCTCTCCATATATGGCATATAGCCCACCAGATCTCTTATGCTTCTATCAAGCTCCTCCCCATCATTTACGCCCTTGCAGAGAACTATCTGTCCATTCATCTCGATATGTCCCTCATAGAGCTTTTCGATTTTCTTTAGGGCTTCTCCTGCAAACCTGTTGTGGAGCATCTTGCATCTGAGCTCTGGGTTTGTGGTATGCACCGATATATTTATAGGTGCCAGCTTGTATTTTATTATTCGGTCTAAATCCTTCTCCTTCATATTAGTGAGGGTGATGTAATTGCCCTGTAGAAAGGAAAGTCTGGAATCGTCATCCTTAAAATACAATGTTTCTCTCATTCCCGGCGGCATCTGGTCTATAAAGCAGAACATGCACTTGTTTGTGCAGGACTTGTAATCATCCATAAGTCCATTTTCAAACTCTATTCCCAAATCCTCGCTGTAATCCTTCTCTATCTCAAGCTCCCACTCTTCACCATTCTTTTTCAGCACAAGAAGAACGAGATAGTCGTCATTGATTAAAAAGTGATAATCAAAGACATCCTCCATCTCGTTCCCATTGATTGATAAAAGGGTATCTCCCGGCTCAAGCTCAAGCTCCTCTGCTATACTGCCGGGTTCAATTTTGCTTATTACATGATTCTTTGTTTTATTATCCATGTAACACATTATACCACATTTACCGCATTATTCAATTATTTACCACTCATCCGGATAACAATAAAGCTGGTCTGCAGAGTCTATGGCATTAACCTCAATAAGGGCATTTATTGTGTTAGTACACTCTGGTCCAAAGGAGAAATACAATTCCCGTATATTGTTGTCACCCTCACTGTATGAGTAGGCAGTAGGTGTCTCTACAGTTTCCACCTGGCCAAACAGTGATTCTGATATATATTTCCGTGAATCCTTGCTGAGTTTAAACTCCAATGACAGATCTGATGAGTACTGCTTTGAGTCATCTTCTCCCAGCGCATAGTTGTAACCAAGATTGTATTTCTGGAGATTTCCAGCATCAATATCCTTAAGGATTCCCTCAAATACTGTCTGTGCCTCCTCCTGGGTAAATTCAGCCTCAGATATATAGTTCAATTTCTCATCATAGAGAGCTAATCGACCTCCATTTACTCCTACAATGTCAGTTCCCATGGAATACTGCCTATAGTTGTCAGGATTACATTCCAAATCATAAATTGTCTTAAGGATGCCGCCGCCTTCATCAACCATAGGAACATCGTACTGTCTTACAACCTTCCTGCCATTTTTCATAATGTAGGTAAAGTTAACCCCAATTTCATCATCACCATTATAAGTCTCAAACACATTCCGGTTTGCCAGTATCTCCTTCTGTAAATCTATAAACTCGTTAACCTTATCTCCTGTGTAGGTTATCTCATAATCCATATATATGCTTGCTGACTCCACATCATCCACATCCGGTATATAAGACTGTAAATAGCTGCCATAGCCATATATGGCAAAATAAGAAACAAGTATAAAGAGACAGAAGCATCCACATTCCTTCCAGGCTTTCTTGCAGAAGACCTTGAATTTTTTCTGCACAAACATCTCTGCTATAAAGAAGCAGATTATTCCAAGGACAAGTGCCAGCACTATCAGCACATGCTTTGAGTGAATCAGATTCATATCTCTGAAAAATTCAGCCATGAGAATTCCTATTCCAAATCCGCCACAGGCTCCTACGCCCCATCTGAAAATCGGCTTTACAAACTTAAATGTAATTAAGTCTCCTGCACTTTCTATATCTCTCTTCTTGTAGAGAAAAGCAGATATTGCAAATAATACAAGTGCAAATATGCAGTAAAAGACAACAATTCTTCCACCTTCAACATATATACCTGTAACATAATTCACATTATCCTTTGCAGTTGTACTTCGCGTAATATACAAATGGCCTAACAGATAATACATAGGTGACAGCCAGCCTCTTGGCAGCCTGCTTACAGCATAAGCAAAGTTTAAACCATAACCCATAAAGCTGAGTACAACGCCCAGCACCAGCTTGATGAACATATATAAGAAGTTAATCACACAGTAATATACCGGCACTGCAAAAAGCTGTCCTGCAAACATAGCGCAAAATGTAACCATGCTCCAAAACAGGAAGCTGACTCCTAAGGATAAAAGAAGCCACTCTGCAAAAGGCTTCACATCTCCAACTCCGTTGCTGACGCATACCAGAACCGACACAATGAAGGTGATAAACTGTGGAATCCACATAAAAAGCAAGCCTGAAAGTACATTTGTGCTAAAAAGCTCTCCTCTTGTGACTGGCAGCGAGTGGAACCAGTTAGCACTCTTGGATGTAAACAGATAGTTATACAGTGCCATGCCTGTGATGGCAGCCATGATAAAACTAGCCATTACAAACATACTTGGCTCCAGCACACCTTCCAGCTTCATGTACAAATCGTCTGATATAATGAGCTGGCCTAATTTCGCGTCATTTGCATTAGTTATATTATTCTGGTCAAACGAAAAATACATTGCCAGATTTGCAGGTATCACCAAGAGCCAGTACAAGAGATATATGACCCAGATCGGCCAGAATAATGTGATATTTTTAGATAAAATTGTTTTATTAATTATATGCCATTTCTTAGAACAAGATGTCTTTGACTTCATAATCTTCCCCTCCCATTTCATAAATAAATATCTCTTCCAATGTAAGCGGAAGCGCATCTACTACCACAGGTCTTCCCTGGTCTGTTACTATGGCCTGAACGATTTCCTTTGGGTTTCCTTTTACAATCATAGTGTATACTCTTCCAGTATTAGACATATGAAGTACCTTGTACTCTGGTGGAAGCTTTGGCATTCCCACCGGGCAGGCCACCTGTATCTTGGAAATATTTCCCTGCAGCTCTGAAAGTGAGCGCTCAATTATGACTTTTCCCTTGTTCATAATGCCTACATGGTCGCAGACATCCTCAAGCTCTCTTAAGTTGTGGGAGGATACAAGCACCGTCATTTTTTTATCCTCCACCTCAGACATAAGTATAGTCCATATCTGTCTTCTCATAACAGGGTCCAGTCCATCCACAGGCTCATCCAAAATCATAAGCTCCGGCTTGCAGCATATGGTAAGCCAAAAAGCCACCTGCTTCTGCATTCCCTTCGACAGACATCTTATGTTTCTCTTCACATCAATATTTGGGAAAAATTCCTGCATGCGGTAAAACATATTCTCATCAAAGTTTGAATATGTGCCCTTATAGAACTTCATCATATCCAGTGTGTCTGCCTGCATGTAATAAAACAAATCATCCGGGATATAGGCGATTTTATCCTTGATGCCCCTGTTTTCATATACAGGCTGCCCATCTATAAATATTTCTCCTGCGTTCTGTCTATAAACACCTGTGAGATGTCTGATCAGTGTTGATTTTCCTGCACCATTTGGCCCCACAAGACCATATATATCGCCTTTGTTTACATTCATATTGACGCCATCTAATGCCTTAAATCCGTCGAATTCCTTGACAACATTATTGACCTGTATCATTCCTCAGTTCCCCTTTCCATAACGATTTTCACATTGCTGACCCGTTCAACAAGCTGCTCAGCAGGCACCATCAAAAATGATAATTCCTTCACCAGCTCATCAAACTGCTGCAAGAGTTCTTCTTTGCGCATATCATTTACTTTTTCATTTGCGGCTACAAAAGTTCCTTTTCCATTCAGGGTGTAAATATAACCCTGTTCCTCAAGCTCTCTGTAAGCCCGGGATATGGTATTGGGATTAAGGGCATACTTGGATGCCAGTTCCCTTACCGATGGCAGCTTTTCATCCGCAGCTATGAGGTTGTTCACAACAAGCTTTCTGATTCCATCCTCCACCTGTTCATATATAGGTTTTGAATCTCTGAAGTTTAGCTGTATCATAGGATTCCTCCTTACAAAAATACATCCGTGTGTTACGAGTGTATTATTTAATTTGATACACTTAGTGTAGCATATCAGGATACTTATGCAATTAAAATCAGTGGAATAATTTCTTATGAATTTCTTAAGAGGGGGGGAGGATATACGCTTCCCAATTTAAGTTTTGAAAATCTACTGGCATGAGGCTGCTTCGCAGAAAAAATATGAAGGCAGCCACGGGGCTAATCGCGGATAGAGTGATTAAATTTGATTGTTTGATGCCGTTGCCTGCGTTAATGGAACCCCGTGGCAGTTCATATTTTGTTCTGCAAAGCACCTCATGCCATTCGATTATCGTAGGTTTTGAGTGGGAAGCTTACATATGTGGAGAAATGTAGGATATCTTTTCTAATAATTTACATAATATCTCAATTCACGCAATTTTTAGTACTCAAAACCATCATTTTAAGCAAATAGGTCCAAAGTTTGAAAAGAAATAAAATATCTCAGTATTTAAAATATATTTTTAGTAGTTTGTAAAAATTTCAATGTATCCGCTATTTACAGTAATTTATCAGAAGCTTCAATGTATTCTCTACTCCATCTCTATGGCTTCTCTCATAGCCGTGGGATGCATATACTCCTGAGCCTATGAGTCCGTGGCGGATATCATAGCCGGCTCCAAGGGCTACGTCTACATCTGAGCCATAGAATGGATATACGTCCACAGCGAAATCTATGTCGTTATCCCTGGCAGCTTTTATCATATTGGTTACTACATCATAATTGTATGGTCCTGCTGAATCCTTTGCACAGATTGATACCTGGTGCTCTGTACAGCTTAATCCATCGCCTACGCAGCCCATGTCCACAGAGATAACTTCCTTTACGCCTTCTGGAATGGACGCTGCTCCACCATGTCCTACTTCCTCATATACAGTGATGTAGTGATACATACGATGCTCAGGCTCAATGCCCTCATCCTTAAGGTATTTTGCATATCCTAGTAATATTCCTACTGATAATTTATCATCCAGGAAACGGCTCTTGATATAACCACTCTCTGTAACTGTCGTTCTAGGATCAAAGCAGACAATATCTCCAACCATGATACCAAGCTTTTCTGTGTCCTCCTTTGAGCTTACCTTCTCATCCAGAACAACTTCCATCTCGCCATAACCACGTTTTGTATCATTGTAATCCTTGTTTACATGGATTGAAGC
>URLU01000150.1 GCA_900548765.1 uncultured Lachnobacterium sp. | reverse complement strand
CACTGTTTAATTTATTTCTGACCAGCTCCTCCAATGCATTCTGAAACTCAGGATAGCCCTTGTAACCCAAGGAAGTTGCAAACCTGACTACTGTAGATTCACTGACCCCAACCGTATCCCCCATCTTTGCAGCAGTTAAAAATACAGCCTTGTCATAATTATCTGTAATATATGTGGCAAGCAGCTTCTGGCCCTTGCTCATTGAGCTGTATTTGTTGTTTATTCTATTTAATAGTTCATTGGTATTCGCCATTATATCTTCTCCAAATTAATTATTTCTGCAATCTATTTTCTGTAGGTGTATTTCCAGTAAGAGACCTACAAATACAGGGAAGAGATTAAACCAGATTGCCTGCACCGAATAGTTTAGGACACATACATACGCAAAGGCTGCACCCAGATGAAATCCTATAAGGCTTCCAAGGAAAAACTTAGCCTTATGCAGGTGTTTTCTGTCTCCATTACAGATATACTCTCCTATAGCCAAAGACACCTGTCTTAAGTTATTAGTCGAAAAAATTGTAGAGCTGTTGTATCCATAATATCCTGAAAATGCATTCCATTGAAATGCCATGGCAAAAAATATAGGATACAATCCAATAATAGGGTCTACATTTTGGGGAATAAAGGCAAGGGCGCATATAGCCAGGGCATCTATTCCCAGAGAAATATATTTTATATTGACAGTCAGCTTATTTTTAATAACTGCAAACATTATAACACTAACAGCATATATAAGCACAGCTCCTATTCTTATCAGAAACTCTCCCAAATTACCACCAAATATTGCCAGAAGAACATAAAGCAAATTAGATGTCTGGGCATTTCCCAGAAAATCTGCACGCAGTAAAACTGCATAGCAGCCCATGAATCCGCCGACTATCGCCATGGTATGATGCACCATTACAGATACCCTGTCCACTGAGTTTACAATATCGTTTCCATGTGCATCCTTAATTAAAATATCATGTTGTGAAATATCCATTTCAATTTACTCATCCTAATCTAAAATTTACATTAAAACCCCACAATTTCTGATTGTACCACAAATAAACTTTAAATCAAGAAAAACCGCGATGCATTTTACACCGCGGTTAAATATTTCTAGCTGTTATACAGGATAAGCCTTGTTTTTAGTATCTGCAGCCTTTGCATCTACTCCTGTCTGCTGAGCTTCTCTGTACTTGAAGAAGTCTGTGGCAACCTGTGGGAACAATGCATATGAAAGCACATCCTCATCCTGCTGTTTCCACTGCTTCATCTCAGCCTCAATCTTATCAAGCTCTGGCTCTAATAAGTCTGCTGGACGACATGTGATAGCGTTCTTAGCATCATCGCCTAATACCTTCTCTACAACCTCTGGGTTGAATGGCTTAACTGTCTGGCCATATTTTCCAAGAAGGATATCCTTTGTCTCCTTTGTAGCAACCTTGTATCTCTCTCCCATAAGGACATTAAATACAGCCTGTGTTCCTACAATCTGTGAAGAAGGTGTAACAAGTGGTGGTTCACCAAGGTCTTTACGCACTCTTGGTACCTCTGCAAGAACTTCCTCGTACTTGTCCTCTTTTCCCTGCTCCTTGAGCTGAGAAATAAGGTTTGAAAGCATACCACCTGGAACCTGGTAACGAAGTGTATTGATATTTACACCCAATACCTTTGGATTCATAAGGCCAGAAGCTAAAGCTTCCTCTCTCATTGGTCTGAAGTAATCAGCAATCTCGCTTAAAAGGTTAAGGTCAAGACCTGTATCGTACTGTGTACCCTTGAATGCCTCTACCATAACCTCAGTAGCTGGCTGGCTTGTTCCAAGAGCGAATGGTGACATAGCTGTATCAATAATGTCCACACCAGCTTCAACAGCTTTCATGTATGTCATTGAAGCTACACCTGATGTATAGTGTGTATGAAGCTCAATAGGAAGGCTTGTAGAATCCTTAAGTGCCTGTACAAGCTCAGTTGCCTTTGCAGGAACTAAAAGACCTGCCATATCTTTGATACAAAGTGAGTCAGCACCCATGTCTTCTACTCTCTTTGCCATTTCCATCCAGTAGTCAAGTGTGTATGCATCTCCAAGTGTGTATGAAAGAGCTACCTGTGCATGTCCTTTTTCCTTATTACATGCTGTAACTGCTGTCTGCAAGTTTCTGATATCATTTAAGCAGTCGAAAATACGTATGATATCAATTCCGTTTGCAATAGACTTCTGTACAAAGTACTCTACAACATCATCTGCATATGGACGGTATCCAAGGATATTCTGTCCACGGAAAAGCATCTGAAGCTTTGTATTCTTGAATCCATCTCTTAATTTTCTAAGACGATCCCATGGATCTTCCTTTAAGAATCTAAGGCAGGCATCAAATGTAGCTCCACCCCAGCACTCTACTGCATTATATCCAACTTTATCCATCTTATCGACGATAGGAAGCATCTGTTCTGTTGTCATTCTTGTGGCAATGAGTGACTGATGCGCATCTCGAAGGACGGTTTCTGTAATCTTAACTCCCATTTTCTTATTCCTTTCGAATCAATATTCATGTGATATTCTATATTTTAGTCTCACATTTTATAAAATACTTGTTATAAATTAAATTCCAAATATTGCCATGAAGCATCCGGCAGCTACCGCTGTTCCGATTACACCGGCAACGTTTGGTCCCATAGCATGCATGAGAAGGAAGTTTGTTGGGTCTTCCTCAGCACCGACCTTCTGTGATACACGGGCTGCCATAGGAACGGCTGAAACACCGGCTGAACCAATCAATGGGTTTATCTTGCCCTTTGTACAGAAGCATAAAAGCTTTCCAAAAAGGACTCCGGCTGCTGTACCAACCATAAATGCAACAAGACCAAGGATTACAATTTTGATTGTGCTCAGGTTAAGGAATGATTCTGCACTTGTTGTAGCACCTACTGATGTACCAAGTAAGATAACAACGATGTACATAAGTGCATTACTAGCTGTATCCTGGAGCTGACGAACTACACCAGACTCACGGAAGAGGTTTCCAAGCATAAGCATACCAACAAGTGGAGCTGTTGTTGGAAGTAATGTACATACTACAATAGTAACAACGATTGGAAAGAGGATTCTCTCAAGCTTACTTACTGGACGTAAGTTCTGCATCTTAATCTGACGTTCTTTCTTAGTTGTTAAGACTTTCATAATTGGTGGCTGGATAATAGGAACTAATGCCATGTACGAATATGCCGCAACGGCGATTGGTCCCATCAGGCCAGTCTGTCCTAATTTTCCGGCAAGGAAAATAGACGTCGGTCCATCTGCTCCTCCAATGATAGATACAGCAGCGGCAGCCTTGTCATTAAATCCAAGCAGAATAGCCAGGAAGTATGCTGAGAAGATACCAAACTGTGCTGCAGCTCCAAGCAGGAAGCTGATTGGGTTTGCGATAAGTGGACCAAAGTCTGTCATAGCACCAACACCAAGGAAAATAAGGGATGGTAAAATTGACCACTCATCTAATGTATAAAAGTAATAAAGTAATCCACCTACACCATTGCTGGTATGCTCTGGACTTGCAATGATATCTGGATAGATATTTACAAGTAACATACCAAAAGCAATAGGTACAAGCAACAATGGCTCAAAGCCTTTTTTGATTGCAAGCCATAAGAAGAAGCAAGCAACGGCAATCATCACATAATTTCCGACTGTCAAATTAAAGAAGGCTGTCTGATGTAGGAGGTTGGATAAAGTTTCACCTACGTAACTCACTATAGTATCCTCCTAAATTAGTTTAATGTTGCAAGTAAAGCACCTGACTCAACCTGATCTCCAACAGTTACATCAATGCTTGCTACTGTTCCATCCTGTGTTGCAACTACAGGTGTCTCCATCTTCATAATCTCAAGAATAAGGATTGTGTCACCCTTCTTTACAGCATCGCCAACCTTAGACTCAATCTTGAATACTTTTCCGGCAGCTCCTGCTTCAATCTTAACACTTCCTGCTCCTGATGCAGCGGCTGGTTTTGCAGCTGTTGCTGCAGCTGGCGCAGCAACTCTCTTTGGTGCTGCTGTGGAAGCAGATGTGCTTCCTGTCTCTTCTACTGTAACGTCATAAACGTTTCCATTAACTGTAATTGTATAATTTTTCATTTCAAATGTCCTCCTGATTATCTTCTATTAATTGAACGAACTACAAATCCGCTTGTAGATGTTCCTTCGCTTGCAGCGATTGCTGCGGCAATAACTGCGACAAGTTCTGTATCATCAGTTAAGTTTTCCTCTGTCACTGGCTCACTTGATGCTGGAGCATCTGCGGCCTTTGCAGCTGCGTTATCTGCTTTCTTCTTCTCAGCCTTTTTGTTCTCAAGATATGGGAAAATCTTGAAGCAGCTGATGATAAGTGAAATCAGAATCAGTACTGCGAATACTATTGTCATTGAGATAAGAGTGTTAAGTCCTGCCTTAGACATCTTCTCTCCAAGTGAATATATTGGTGTAACTGTAACACCAGTTACATCCATAGAATAATAATCATATACTAACTGGAAATCTACATCTTTATCACCAAATTTAAGTGTTAAATCAGTTGTGAGTGTCTCACCTGCTTTTTCCACTTTAAAAGAACTTGTGTCAAAAGTGTCTGGATTAAAACTATCAGTACTGAACTGTGTATTGTCACCAAACTCTTCCTCTATTTCACCCCATATTGGAACTGCATCAAAGATGCTGGATGAAATACCATATGACTCGTACTGTGATATAACATCATCAGTAAACTCGAAGTCTGCGCCGTAATAGTCTGCTAATGTACTTACATAGTAGGCATCAACTACTGTCTGTCTCTCAAGCTCTGAATAACTCATACCGTTGTAATCAACAGTTGTTGGATCAGTTCCACAGGCAGCAAGCATAAGAGCTGACATTAAGACGCTCAATACTAATGCAATCTTTTTCTTCATAAGTCTGCCCTTTCTATTTTGTGCCATGTTTCTTTTCTGGCTTATATTCATATTTTGTGTAAAGCATTTCAAATGCAGCCACAAGATACTTTCTTGTATCAACTGGGTCGATAATTAAATCAACATAGCCATGAGCTGCAGCAGATGCTACACTTGACTGAAGCTTGTCATACTCGTCTGCCTTTGTATCAAGCTCAGCAGAATCTGCTTCTGGATACATAATCTTAGCAGCAAGCTTTGGCTCCATCATACCAATCTTTGCATCTGGATAAGCATATACCAGATCAGCTCCGATTGACTTAGAGTTCATTACAACATATGCACTTCCGAATGCCTTGCCTGTAACCAGATTAACCTTTGCAACACTTGCATTTGATAAGGCGTAAGTAAGCTTAGCAAGAGCCTTTGCAAGACGCTTTTCTGAGCACATGCAGTTCTTGAAGCCATTGACATTTGTAAGGCTGAGTACTGGAATTGAGAATGCATCACAAAACTCAACGAACTCCGCAGCCTTCTCACATCC
>URLU01000149.1 GCA_900548765.1 uncultured Lachnobacterium sp. | reverse complement strand
TTTAAAGAGAAATATAGTTCAGTGTCTTGACGATTTCGGCATTCCACTTAAGCTAAGCCACACTGTAGTTGATATTGAGGGAAAAGAAAGAGTGGAGGCTGTAACAATCGCAGAGGTTGGTTCTGACAGAAAGCCAATCCCGGGAACCGAAATCAGATATGAGTGCGACACTCTCCTCCTCTCATGTGGATTGCTGCCAGAGAACGAGTTAAGCCGCAGTGCCGGTGTAGAGTTAAGCCCTGTAACTTCTGGTCCAATTGTAAACGATAGTCTGGAAACAAGCATAGATGGTGTGTTTGCCTGTGGTAACGTGCTTCATGTACACGATTTGGTTGACTATGTATCTCAGGAGGCTTCTGCTGCCGGAAAGAACGCTGCAAACTACATAAAGAATGGTAAGAATACTTCCGCTAAAGCTGTTGAGATTTTCCCAGAAGGCGGAGTCAGATATACCGTACCTAAGTATGTCCGTCCTACCGAGATGGAGGATAAACTCACAGTCCGCTTCCGTGTAGGTGCTGTATACAAGAACTGCTTCATAGCAACCTACTATGACGACACTCTTATCAGCAAGCGCAAGAGACCGGTAATGGCTCCGGGCGAGATGGAGCAGGTTGTTTTAGAGAAATCAAAGCTTGCAGAATTTCCAGATTTGAGCAAGATTACTATCAGAATTGAGGAGGCGTAAATTATGGAAACAAGAGATTTAACATGCATCGGCTGTCCTTTAGGCTGCAGTATCGTGGTTACAATGGAAAATGGAGAGGTTACTTCTGTAACAGGAAATACCTGTCCAAGAGGTGATGCTTATGCACGAAAGGAAGTTACAAATCCTACAAGAATTGTGACCTCGACTGTCCGTGTAAATGGCGGAAGCCTTCCAATGGTTTCCTGCAAGACAAAGGAAGATATTCCAAAAGGAAAAATCTTTGAAGTCACAGAAGCCTTAAAGTCTGTTACACTTGAAGCTCCTGTACATATCGGAGACATAGTTCTTAAGGATGTTGCAGGAACAGGTGTTGATGTGGTTGCCACCAAGAATGTGTAAACCATCTTTATCAGTCACAACATAAGACACTGTATAGCGAAAATATTTGTCAGGTATTTCACAAGTAAACAGGTGTGCTTGGCAAGCCAAACCTCATGTGGTATTATTCTTCATGTAATCCACATGAGGTTTTTGTTGTCATGAATGCATAAAACCTGCCACCGGCAGCTTTTATTGCATACTTTGGTATACACAAAACAAGCCACCAACAGCTTTTATTGCATACTTTGGTATGCACAAAACAAGCCACCAACAGCTTTTATTGCACACTTGGGTATACACATCCAGAAAAGCTCTTGGTGATGAGTTCAATCAGTGACTGGATATGTGTGGATTGCTACATTGATATATCAGCAGGCATTATATTTGAAAATTCACATAGATGGGGGGAATATAACATCATGAATAAAGAATTCAGGGAAGCTCTTGAGGACTCTCCAATCATAGCTGCAATCAAGGATGATGAGGGTCTGAAAAAATGTAAAGAAAGTGACAGTCAGGTTATTTTTATACTATATGGCGATATATGCAGTATCTCCGACATTGTAAATGAGGTTAAGACCAGTGGAAAAATTGCAATGGTTCACATCGACTTGATAAATGGATTAAGTTCAAAGGAAATCGCTGTGGACTTCATAAGAAAATATACTGAGGCAGACGGCATTATAACCACAAAGCCAGTCCTGATTAAGCACGCAAAGGAGCTTGGCTTATACACAATCCTGCGTCTTTTTGTCATTGATTCCATGGCCTATGAGAATATCGAGAAGCAGCTCAGGGCAGCCCGGCCTGATCTAATCGAAATCCTGCCGGCTCTGATGCCCAAAGTCGTGAAGCGTATCTGTAAGATGACCTCTACACCTGTAATCGCAGGGGGACTGGTGTCCGAGAAGGAGGATATTATGGAACTTCTGGACGCTGGTGTTACATCTGTATCATCTACCAATACAGATATATGGTTTGTGTAAACGATAAATAATTTCAATACATAAAACCTGCCACTGGCAGCTTTTATTGCATACTTTGGCATACAGAAAACTTGCCACTGGCAGCTTTTCTTGCATACTTTGCTATAGAAAAGGCTGTTTGTTCCAAAAACATTATTCTTAAATTGTATCTATTTATATATCTACAAAGCGAGGAATCATATGACGAATTTCAAAGAAAAAAGTCTCTCACGAAAAGTTGCAGACGACATTATTTCATTTATATTAAAAGAAAATTTACACCCTGGTGATAAGCTTCCAAATGAGGCCATTCTGTGTGAACGCTTAAATGTAGGAAGGGAGTTCTCTCCGGGAAGCCATGAGAGCTCTTGCGTCACGGAATATTGTCACTATACGGCAGGGATCCGGCACCTATGTTGCTTCCTCTACAGGTGTCGCCGATGATCCGCTCGGACTTAGTTTTATAAAAGACAAAAAAAAGCTGATCCATGATCTCATGGAAATCCGTTTTCTGCTGGAGCCTTCCATTGCAGCCCTTGCCGCCATGCATGCAGATGATAAGGAAATCAAAAAAATCTATACTTTATGTGATGAAGTCGAAGAACTGTCAAATGCCCATAAAGATTACTCGGCCAAAGACATTGAACTGCATACAACCATTGCACTGAGCAGCAAAAATATCGTTGTTCCACGGCTGGTTCCCGTTATTTTCTACTCGATTCCACTTCTCATAGAAAGTACCGGCAACACCCTGCACGACGAAATAATCGAGTCTCACCGGGGGGTCGCAGACGCGATTGCAGCTCATGATGCTGTTCGCGCCCACGATGCGATGTACCTGCATCTGGTCTATAACCGGAAGCAGGTCCAGACCAAGGATTAATGGGTAAAACCAGAACCCCCCCCTTTTGCATTAACCTTCACATTCTGAAATTTTGAATTTTCGAATCATTTCACGCAGATTTTCTGCCTCACTGCTCATCTGCTGGCTGGCAGCTGCACACTGCTGGGATGTTGCAGAGTTCGTCTGTACAACATCATTAATCTGATCAATGCCTTCATTAATCTGCTGAATCTCTGAAGCCTGTGCCTCGAGCGTATCTGCAATATTTGTTACTTCTTGTGTAATCTCTTTGGAGCTTTCTGCCACTTCTTCAAGTTGTGTCGCGGTCTGTTCTGCTATAATCATACCATTTTCAACTGCTTTTACGGATGTTTCAATCAGTGTAGCAGATTCCTGCGCTGCCTGTGCACTCTGATCTGCCAGCATATTTACCTGATTTGCCACAACAGCAAATCCCTTTCCAGCTTCTCCTGCCCTAGCTGCCTCAATTGATGCATTTAATGCAAGCAGATTGGTCTGGGATGCAATTTCATTAATAGTAGATATTATCTTGTCAATCTCCTGAGAGGCTTTATTAATCTCATGCATGGATGAAACCATCTCCTGCATCCTTCCATTGCTCTCCCAGATAGCATCTTCAAGCTTATCCACTCTTCCACTAATCTCCTTGGCGGTATCTGAATTCGCTTCTACCTGTTCGGATACGCCTGCAACAGTTGCTGTCAGTTCTTCCACAACAGCTGCCTGATTTGTCGCACCATCTGCAAGATCATTAGAACTTGATGCCACCTGTTCTGCGGCATCGGAAACCTCACCGGATACATTCTGGATTCCTCTAACTGTTGTTGCCATGCTTTCCTCAAATTCCATAAAAGAGTTTAAAATACCAATAAAATCGCCTTTCCACTCTACTTCCGGCTTAACATCAAAATATCCCTCCGCAAAAAGTTTCATGGCACGATCAATATCATCTACATAGGAACCCAAGATACGGATGGACTTACGCATACTGTGTGCCAGTCTTCCTATCTCATCCTCAGAATGGTATTCCAATGTACTATGCAGGTTTCCTTCAGTTAATTCCTTCGCCACGTCCTCAATTGCATGTAACGGTTCAAGAATTGTATCAAGTACGATGTTTCCTGTTCTCTCAGCCAGTTTCCATGCACATAACAGACAGATAACGATAACTGCTATTCCTATTGCTGCATATATTTCTGTACTTATAACTGCCCGGTGGCTTTCCTGGTCTGTCAGCGCTCCCATCCGGTCGACAATCTCAACAGCTTTATTTAATGCAGGTGTACACTCATTTAGAATTGCATCCACCGCCTGGTCCTTCTGCCCATTTTTTATTTCTTCCATAATGGAATAACCAGAATTTCCCCATTCAGTAATGGCTTCGGCATATTCCTGATAAAGCTCATCCGGTACGGCTCCTGATTTTTTTATAATCTTTAGCTCTTCATCAACTTCTTCCAGTAAGGTTTTCACCCCCTGTTCATAACCATCGTAAGATGATGTGTCCGGATTCAATGCCATTTCCCTGATATTCCTCGCTGCCGCGCTGACGTTAATCTCGCAGACCTTCACTGCCTGGTCCGCTGCATTTACTTTATTTACATAATGCATCATGTCGGAAAATAGCACACCTATGACCGCAATCGAAATCAATCCTGAAACTAGCATCATAATAATGACCATTTTGTAGCCATAATTTATCCTTTCTTTCAAGTGCATATTTTCCAGCTTCTTTTTCATAGTATCTTTTAAAGACATAGATTTTACTTCCTCCTTATGATTTTTGTCTGTCTACTGGTCTTATTTGGTAATTCATCAGATGTTTTTAATATAGTACTTTTATCTCAGAAAAACAATACGTTATATTTGCTAATTATTTTCGCTGATTTACTTCTTTTTTGTGCCTAGTGTTTATTTCTTCGTGTTTCTTCATATTTGCCCTAAAAATTTATGTGATGTTTGTTAAGATTTTGGTCTGAATGGATATATAGAATTTATCTGCCTGTCAGAGAGGTTTAGACTTGAACCTTACTGTATTCTTCCTGCTGCAAGGGGCTGATCATGGGCTTTTCAACCATTAGAAAACTACGCCTCAAGGCGCATAAATACAAAAAAGCTGCCAATGGCAGCTTTTCTGTATTATCTTTTTCTAAACTGACTCTTCGGCTTCACCGTCGACTACAAATCTCTTTGTCTCGCCGCTCAGGGTCTCCATATTAGATGTGTTATCGTCAGACTGCCCCTTGATATCCAGAATCAGGTTCACCAGTGTACATGTGTCCTTTGCTGCTGATTCGATACCCACTGCACACTGACTCACAGTGCTTGCTATGTCGTTGACATTGTTTGTCATCTCTGCCGTGGTAGCCTTTATAAGCTCTGCCTTTTTTCCATAGTCATCAATCATTTCGCCCATCTTATCAGCATCATTGTCGTAAGAATCTGCAATCAGCTCAAACTTATTAAAGTCCTCAACTATGTCTGTTCCCACAAATTCCATAAGCTCACTGGAATTATCTATAAGTCTCTCAACTGCTGCGATAACACCTGCTGAGATTCCCTGGATATTGTTTGCAGTCTCCTTTGAAGAATCGGCAAGCTGTCTGATTTCATCTGCCACAACCGCAAATCCCTTTCCAGCTTCGCCGGCTCTTGCAGCTTCTATGGA
>URLU01000148.1 GCA_900548765.1 uncultured Lachnobacterium sp. | reverse complement strand
TTCCGCGCGTTAAGCCTTTTGGAGTCATTCTCGCAGGATAAATATAATAAGGTTCAGGAGAAAGAGGTCCTTATCGACAAGTATGAGGATAAGCTGGGCACATTCCTCATGCAGCTCACAGGAAGAGAGCTCTCAGGGGATCAGACCAGAGAGGTGTCCAAGTTTCTCCATACCATAAGCGATTTTGAACGTTTGGGAGACCATGCAGTTAACCTTTCCAAGGTTTCACTGGAGATATATGAGAAGCGCCTGGAGTTTTCTCCGGAAGCCCTGCAGGAAAAGGCAACTCTTGAGGCTGCAATTGTAGAACTCGTGAATAATACAGTTGATGCTTTTATTGATAATGATTTGAAGAAAGCGGAGACTGTAGAGCCGCTCAGAGAGTGGATTGGTATGATGTGCAATGATATCAAAATGCGCCATGTATCACGACTCAGCAAGGGAAAGTGCGAGATTGACAGAAGCTTTGCATTTAACGATTTGCTCACAAATATGGAGAGAATTGCAGCTCACTGTTCCAATATAGCAGTTGCAATGGTAGAACTTGAGGAATCGGAGTTTGATACTCACGAATATCTTAAGGAATTAAGAAACGATAATAATTCCTATTATAAAGAGCTCTTTGACACATACGAAGCAAAGTACAATATTATGGGCATTAAGAAGCCTAAGAAAAAAGCTAAAGCATAGAAAATTGGAAACTGAAATAAAATCCTGATGTTGATAATTAGCAATATCAGGATTTTTTTATGCGGAAAAAAGTCGAAAAGGGTATTTAAATATATCAAAATGCGCGATATACTTAATATAGTAAATTTTCGTAAAAATAGCTGAAACATATCTGTACATTGTCTTTGGCAGAGTGTAGGTGTGAAAACGCATATTGGAAGGAGAAAAAACATGGGAAAGAGAGCCCCAAAAGCCTTGTGTCTTATTACAGCGGCTGCTTTATTTACAACAGGCTGTGGTGCAGCAGCTACAGATGGCACTGAGGCAGGCACAGAGACAAATGGTATAAAACAGGTAGTGAACGGAGGCACAGTATCACTCACGGTCAGCGTGGCAGAGGAAGATACTGAGCTTATGAACCAGATTATAGCCGGCTTCAAACAGCAGTATGGCTCAGAGGCAGACTTTGATTTTACCCTCATTGCAAATTCAGAGGCAGACAGCAAGGATGTAATCCTTGGAAACATAGATGAGGCTCCGGATGTATTTACATTTGCAGACGATCAGCTGTTAGCATTTGCAGCATCAGGAATACTTACCCCGATTGAGAATGCAGATGATGTGCGCACAAGAAATGTAGAAGGTTCTGTGGAAGCCGCTACAATTGATGATTCGCTGTATGCATATCCTCTTACAGCAGATAACGGATATTTTCTCTATTACAATAAGGAATATTTTACACCAGAAGACCTGACAAGCTTAGACCAGATTTTGTCAGTTGCAGCAGCAAACGGCAAGAAGGTGACGATGGATTTCTCATCTGGCTGGTATCTGTATTCTTTTTTTGGAAATACAGGTCTTAGTCTTGGACTTAATGATGATGGAATATCAAACTACTGTGACTGGAATTCAGAGGAAAATGCCATAAAGGGAGTGGATGTTCTCCAGGCCATGATGGATGTAGCAGCTAATCCGGGCTTTATGAATTGCGTAGATGATGGGCTGCTTGCAGGAGCTGCAGATGGCAGCGTAATAGCGGGAGTCAGTGGAACATGGTCTGCAACAGCCCTTGCTGAGAGCTGGGGAGATAATCTTGGAGCCATAAAGCTTCCTACATATACAGTAGCAGGCCAGCAGGTACAGATGGCATCATATGCAGGTTACAAGCTGGTAGGTGTGAACCACTATTCTGAAAATGAATACTGGGCAAATCTTTTTGCTGACTATATGTCAGGTGAGGAGTGTCAGGCTCTCAGATTTGAGATGCGTGGACAGGGTCCTTCAAACATAAATGCTGCGGATTCCGCAGAGGTTAAGGCATCTGTGGCAATTCAGGCAGTGCTTGAACAGTCAGAGTTTGCAAGTCTTCAGCGAGTTGGCGGAGCGTACTGGACACCAAGTGCTGACATAGGAAGTGCGGCTGTAGCGGGAAGCACAGGTGGAAAGACAATGCAGGAATTTATGGATGACAAGGTAGCAGAGATAACAAAGTCTAACTCATAGGGGAGGAAATATCGTGAATAATAAACGCAAAACAAGTATAAGAGATATGATTCTAATCCCCGTAATTATCCTTGGATTAGCTGCCATTGTCTCTAATATTACATCTATAACAAGTTTGCTTAGGGTAAACACAAGTGCATCTACCATATCAGATGAGTATCTGGTAGGTGTGCAGGAGCTTTCTGATATTAAGAGCTCTTCAAGAGAAATACATACTCTTGCACTTTCACATATTGTAGCTATTGATTTTAACACAATGATTGATGTGGTAACTGACATCGAGAATCTGGAAAATTCCATTGACGAGGAAATCCAGAGTTATTCAAAATACGTTGATTCAGACAACTCAGACTATAAGGCTTTAAAGAGCGATTACAAAGAGTTTAAGCGTGCAGTCAAGAACGTATTGGCATTCAGTGCAAATTCTGACTCAGTGTCAGCCTATGGCTGCGCAAACGGAGACCTAAAGGCATCTGCCACAGCCATGGCAAATGACATAAGTGCTCTTAATGATGAGATTTCAACAGATGCAGCAGGACAGAGAGAGACTCAGAGCAGCATATTTGGCATGTCACTCACAACAGCGATTGTCTGCATTGCAGTATGCCTTGTTTCACTGGCGGTTACAATCATAATTGTTGTAAACTATGTAATTAAGCCTCTTATTACATCAAAGAAGGAATTAGAGTCTATTATAGATGGAATCGAAAACAAAGAGGGAGACCTTACAAGGCGTATTCCAGTTACTTCAAATGATGAGATTGCAGCCTTGTCAAAGGGCATCAACAGCTTCATGGAGACATTGCAGAAGATATTTACACTTATTACCAAAAACTCAGGAGAGATGGAAAGTGTCGTTGCAGAGGTGTTAAAGAGTGTCCGTACATCTAATGACAGTGCTTCTGATTTGTCAGCTGTGACAGAGGAGCTTTCAGCAGCGATGGGTGAGGTATCGGAAAGTGCCAATGCCATTAATAACAATGCCGAGTCAGTAAATGCAGAGGTTTCTGCCATGGCTGAGCGTTCAATAGAGATTAATGAGTACTCTAAGACCATGAGGGAACATGCAGTAGCTATGGAAGAGGCTGCAAGGAACAATATGCAGCAGACCAGCGTAAAGGTAAATGAAATCCTTGATGTCTTAAATCAGGCGATTGAGGACAGTAAGAGCGTAGATCAGGTTAACTCTTTGACAAACGATATCTTAAATATTTCAAGTCAGACCAACCTCCTTGCCCTTAATGCTTCTATTGAGGCAGCAAGAGCTGGTGAAGCAGGACGAGGCTTTGCAGTGGTGGCAAGTGAAATCAGCCAGCTTGCAGATTCAAGCCGTGTTGCGGCCAACCATATTCAGGATATCAATAAGGTGGTAACAGATGCAGTACATAATCTGTCAGGAAATGCCAATACACTTGTTGAGTACATGCAGGAATTCATTCTTCCGGATTTTGAAAAATTCGTGGAAGAGGGCGAGCAGTACAGAGATAATGCTTCCTACATTGAAAGCTCCATGGATGATTTTACAAGCAGAACAGAAGAACTAAAGGGAATGGTTGCAGAGATTGCAGATTCTATCAACTCAATCACAGGAGCCATCAATGAGGGTGTTAAGGGGCTTGCCGGTGCGGCAGACAGCACACAGACACTGGTTTATGATATGGATAATATCTCTGACAGGATGGATGTCAACCAGAGGATTGCAGGAGATTTGCAGAAGGAAACTTCTATTTTCAAAAATTTATAATTTACGATTCAGGGTCCTCGCAGTATAATAACTGCGAGGATTTACTTTTATTGAGGGCTTATTGTACATTTGGGATTTTAGTCCGCATATTGTGCAGATATATTTTTGTATTTGTTCCGGGTTACGAATATAAGATTTTCTAAATGCTCTGATGTAGGTTTTGGTAATTTGACGCAGCCGTTCGAGATTCGCCATCCATGGCTCAGCTCTCACTCTCGGCAACGTCCTGTTGCCGAGCTGCTGGATTGTGGGCAGAGCATTAAGTAAATCTAATATTCTTCACAGTCACAAATACTAAAATATATCTGCACAATATGCTCATCTAAATTTTGAAATGTACAATATGAGGCTGATAATTATAAAAGCAAGTTGGGAGAGAGCTGGTTGGGTAAATGGATGGGCTGACAGCTTAAATATGCAACTGATAGTAGTTTCTCTGGTTGCATGACAAGGGACAGCTTGAATCATAGCAACGGGGAAGCAGAGTAAGCTGCGGATTCGGACAGGGGGTCAGGGTTATACAAAACATAACGAACGGAGGAAAAGAAAATGTACCATGAAATATCTCAGTTACTCATGTATGGAGATTTATCTTCAGATGAGATTTTATATAATTTAGGAGTTATTTTTGACAAATTTGAGAGCGGCAACTACAGCAAGATGGAGCTGGTCCGCGACATAAATACCCAGGTTAAGAGGCTGCTCAAGGTGGCTACAGATTACGGCTTTGACGACAATCTCTGGCACAATTACCTGACCTTTTATATCATGATGAATGAGAACCCGTTCTCCATGACCTGCGAGAAGGTTGGTGCCAGCGACGGCAGCGTAAATAATTTTGTGGAGAATGATTTCAAGATTTTTAAGAAGCTTTTTGACTATGATTTCAGCACCATTGAGGCTGAGCTTGGAATTAGCTGCTTTACACAGCTCTGTAATTACAAGGCTATTGTCAAAAAAGAGCTTATGTACAACAAGAACGTAAGTGAGAAGGTGAGAGCCTTAAGCAGGAAGCTTGAAGCTGCTAAGGATGAAAAGGAGTTCTTTGAGGTAGTAACAGGATTTTACAAGGACTACGGTGTAGGCATGTTTGGTCTCAACAAGGCATTTAGAATACTTGAGAATCAGACCGGTGGATTTTCATTCAAGCCAATCAACAACATGGATGCTGTCATGCTGGATGATTTGATTGGTTATGAGATTCAGAAGCAGAAGCTTGTGGATAATACGGAGGCTTTTGTCCAGGGCAGGAGAGCCAACAATGTGCTCCTGTTTGGTGACAGCGGTACAGGAAAATCTACCAGCATAAAGGCGATTGTAAATCAGTATTATGATGATGGTCTCAGAATGATTGAGATTTACAAGCACCAGTTTAAGTATCTGTCAGGAATTATCTCAGAGATTAAAAACAGAAACTATAAGTTTATCATCTATATGGATGACCTGTCTTTTGAGGAACATGAGATAGAGTATAAGTTCCTTAAGGCTGTAATCGAGGGCGGTGTGGAGACCAAACCGGACAATATCTTAATCTATGCTACCTCCAACAGAAGACACTTGATCAAGGAGACCTGGAACGACAGAAATGACCAGGATAATACAAACGACAGGCACCATTCTGACACAGTGGAGGAGAAGCTGTCACTGGTTAACAGATTTGGTGTTACAATCAGCTACTCAAAGCCTAGTCAGCGAGAGTATTTTGATATTGTAGTCGG
>URLU01000147.1 GCA_900548765.1 uncultured Lachnobacterium sp. | reverse complement strand
GCCATCCATGGCTCAGGTCTCGCTCTCGGCAACGTCCTGTTGCCGAGTTGCTGGGTGTGAACAGAACATTAAGAAAAACTAATGTCCTGCACAAGGCATAGAGAATCATTTATCCCAGCGCAATATCCAATTTACGTCTCAAAAATATTTGATAATTTTGGTACACACTTTTTATACTTCTGCTTTATAGACGCACAAAGCAGACACACTACAGAGCTTCATTTTACATAACTGCTTTCTACATATCTACTCTTTATATACACTCACTTTACATGACAGTCCTTTATATGCTTACACTTCATAAACGTGCAAGTAATACACACAAAGCTATCTGCACTACCAAAATCAATGGCATACCCACCACGAAATACCAGTGCTTTGTCTTATGATGAAAAGCATACATCCCAAGCCATGTACCAACACTTCCACCAATTATGCTAAGTAAAAACAGTGTCTTTTCCGGTATCCGCCAGGCTCCTCGCTTTGCTTTACTCTTATCTATTCCCATTGCGGCAAATCCTACGCAATTTGCTATCACTAAATATATTGCTAAACCAACAAATAATCTACTCATAATTCATGCTTATACCGTCTCTTTACGGCTTCGTTATATACCTGTTCATCTGTTCTAGCTGATACTACAATAATCTTCATTACTGTATCAACACGTTCCACCTTATATACAACCCTAACTCCTAAATCTCTAAATTTTATTTTCATCAGATTAGTTAGGTTTTTTCCATTCCTGCTGCCTAGTGGTTTTCCATAGCCACCTTCTTCTGCCGGTAATGGATTATTGCTTACTTTCTTAATCCCCTTCATCACTTGAATCCGCACTGAATTGTCAAGTTTTTTCATATCCTTCTCTGCTTCTTCTAAAAATTCTATCCCCCATATCATTCGATATCTATGTCCTCCACATCAGAAATTTCTTCTTCACTTATCCCCAGGTCTTTCATTACAGTATCATATGAAAGAGTTTTGCTGCTTTCCTCCATCCGCTTATTTGCCTCTAGCAGCAAGTAATAATCTTCTTCAATTTCAGTCAATCTTGTATATTCCTCCGGCGATAGAATAATTGCTGAAGGCTGATTGTTCTTCAATACAATTAATTCACTCTCTGAATGAAGTCTGTCAAATATTTTAGCCGCCTGTCCTTTGTTAAACTGTGAAATTGGAATAAGACTTTGTAAAAAATTTGTTGCGATTGCCATATAAACACCTCCGTATCCTTTCCATTATTATATGTAGATATTTAGGATAAATCAATAATTTTCATTATAATTTTACAACAAATTTTCATTTATTTTTGCATACTTTGGTATAGAAAAAGGCACCGCCCTCAGGCGATGCCAAATCCAACCACATTATTTCTTTATTATTCTGTTCTTTCCAAAATGCAGCTTCATCACATACCAAAGCTCTGTTGCAATGAAGATTGATGAATAAGAACCACAAAGCAATCCAACCATAAGTGGCAATGCAAATTCACGAATTGATGATACTCCCATGATAAAGAGTAACAATACCATGATAAAGGTTGTGATTGATGTATTGATGCTTCGTGAAAGTGTCTGTGTAAGAGACTTATTGGCAATCTCTGCAAGACCTTCTGCATCCTGATTCTTAAGTCCATGCATATTCTCACGGATACGATCAAAGATGACAATTGTATCATTGACTGAGTAACCTACGATTGTAAGCATACATGCAATAAATGTTCCACCTACAGATATACGGATAAGCGCATATGCTGTGAGCACTACGAGCACGTCATGTACAAGAGCAAGGATTGCACTTGTGGCGAAACGGATATCCTTAAATCTGAACCAGATGTACAGAAGCATAAAGATACATGCAACAATAACTGCCTTGATTGCATCTGACCTCATCTCGCTGCTGATTGTTGAGCTGATACTCTGTGTCTCAATTGAAGACCCATCTACGCCAAACTTCTCAACGAGCATGCTATCGAGTTCCTCACGCTCATCCAGTGTAAGTGTACGTGTCTTTAATACAATATCTGTGCTTCCGTTGACTGTAGTAGCCTGAATTGCATTGTCTCCAATCACTGCTGCAACCTCTGGTACAATGTCTGACTCAACCTGCTCTACAGTGTAATCCTTTCCAAAATCTGCCTTTGTAGATGTACCACCGGCAAACTCAAGACTGTAATTTAATGCCCTGCTTCCCTGAGCACTATATACTCCCATTCCTACGAATCCTGCAACAATTACTACAATAGATATAATAAAGTATACTGCCTTGTGCTTTAAGAAGTTTATTGGTTTCCTGTCCTTTGCTCTACCATATAATTTCTCTGACTTGAAGCCTATAGCATAAAGTCCCTGCATCAGGTACTTTGCTACGAAAAGTGCTGTAAACAGCGATAATACGATAGAAATGATAAGTGTATATGCAAATCCCTTTACAGTACCTGAACCAAGTACCATAAGTACAAGGGCTGCTATAAATGTTGTTACCTGTCCATCAAGGATAGCCGAAAGTGCTTTCTTATATCCCTCATTAATGGCTGAGCTTACTGTTCTTCCTGCTGCAATTTCCTCCCTGATACGGGCAAATACGATGACGTTTGCATCCACTGCCATACCAATACCGAGGATAATACCTGCGATACCCGGAAGTGTAAGGGTTATCTCAAACCAATATACAAATGCAATTACAAGTGATGTATATATTCCAAGTCCTACAGATGCTGCAAATCCAGAAATACCATACATTACAATCATGAAAAGCATTACAAGTGCAAGACCGATTCCTGCTGCCTTTATTGATGATGAAAGGGCTGCTCCACCAAGCTGGGCACCTTCTACGTTTGACTCCAACTCCTGAAGCTTTAAGTTAATTGCACCAACACGGATAAATGTTGCAAGGTTCTCAGCTTCTTCATAATCAGACATACCATTTATTACGCAGTTACCATCTGTGATTGCTGCGCTTACTCTTGGCACACTGATGAAATGGTCATCATAATAGATACCTACGCTCTCGCTGTTGGCATATGCCTCTGTTGTCACATCTGCCCATGTCTTAACTGCATCATCCTTGAGTGTAAGTGCAACAACAGGTGTGTTCTGCTGTACTCCTGAGCTGCTCTTCTCATATGTTGCCTCTGCTGACTTTACATCTGAACCAGTCATTACAACTGAACCATTCTCAACAAGAGTATCAATGTCATAGTTTAATACATACTTGCCTGTTGAAGAATCATATTTATAGTTTGCATTTCCATCAGAATCCTTCTGTTTGATGAAATACAAAGCTCCTGGGCTTCCTAAATCATTAAGCACTTCATTGGCATCATATACACCAGGGATTTCAACTGTGATTCTGTCGTCTCCAACCTGATATACTGAATACTCTGTTGAGTAGCTTGCTGCTCTTTCCTCAAGCTTTGCTATTGTATCAGCAATATCCGTTGCTGATGGGTTGTCCTCCACAATATCATATGTGATTGATACACCACCAGATAAGTCGAGTCCGAGCTTGATTCCCTCTGACTCCTTTGAGTTGTCAGTTTCCTTCTGACTTGCGCTAGTGTCGCCTAATATCGTAGATGCATACCAGCCTGACAATCCCAGGCAGGCAAGGATAAGCAATACAATAATGGCTCCTTTTCCTTTTTTCATTGTAACTCTACCTTCCTATTTTGTTTTAAGCCTCTGCGGCCTTTATCATAATCGCACATTCAATACGTTTCTTCTGAAGCTCACATCCCAGATCATATGCATCTGTGATTGTACCATGGAAGTTATATGAATTAGCAGCGCATCCTCCACTACAGTAGAAGCGTGCAAAGCAATTACGACATTTTTCTTTGGCATAAACGTTACAGCACTTGAACTCATCTCTGATTTCTGCAGCCTTTACCCCATCCCATACATTGCCCATCAGAAAGTCTTCATTTCCAACAAACTGATGGCATGGATATAAGTCGCCCCAAGGTGTCACTGCCAGATACTCTGTACCTGAGCCACATCCTGAAAGTCTCTTATATACACATGGTCCGCCTTCGAGGTCTATCATAAAGTGGAAGAAATTGAAGCCTCTTCCTTCTTTATTTCTCCTGACCATCTCAGCCGCAAGCTTATCATATTCCTCAAAAAGAATTGGTAAATCATCTTCTGTCAAGGCATACTCATCTGTTGGCTGTGCAACTACAGGCTCAACTGATATCTGCTTGAAGCCAAGGTCTGCAAGATGAAGTACATCCTTTGAAAAATCAGTATTAAAATGTGTGTAGGTTCCCCTCACATAGTATCTGTCCTGATTACGGCTCTCTGCAAGCTTCTGGAACTTTGGAACGATAAGGTCATAGCTTCCTGCTCCCTTTCTGAAAGGACGCATTCTGTCATGGACTTCTTTTCTTCCATCGATACTGAGCACCACATTATCCATTTCCTTGTTGGCAAATTCCATAATGTCGTCATTTAGGAGTACACCATTTGTTGTGAGGGTAAAACGGAAATGCTTATCATGAAGCTTCTCCTGCTCTCTTCCGTAAGCTACAAGCTGCTTTACAACATCAAAGTTCATAAGGGGCTCGCCGCCGAAAAAGTCTACCTCCAGATTTCTTCTATTGCCTGAGTTTGCGATAAGGAAGTCAAGTGCCTGCTTTCCTGTCTCGTAATCCATCAAGGCTCTTCTGCCATGATACTCACCTTCCTCGGCAAAGCAGTACCTGCATGCCAGGTTACAGTCATGGGCGATATGTAAACAAAGTGCCTTTACTACTGTCGGACGTTTCTTAAAGTCTATGACCTTATTCTCATATACATCTTCTGTGAAAAGCTCCTCGTTATCCTTTAATTCATTTACTTCTTCAATTGCCTCGTCTATTTCCTCTGCCGGATATTTTCCTGCCAGAGTATTTTTTATCTCTTCCGGTGAATTCTTCTCAAACATCTCTATGACATCATAGGTCACATCATCCACCACGTGAATTGCTCCACTGTTTACATCTAAGACAATATTATAGCCGTTGTTCTTATACTGATGAACCACTACAATATTCCTCTCTTTCTAATCCTAATTTCTAATCCTGATTTGTTATTTAATAAATAAATCATTTAATATACAAATGCGCAAATAATCAGAACATATATAAGCAACATAATTAATTGTTGCTTCATTTGCTTCATTTTGTAATCTTTCCCATAATCGCAAAAATGACCGCACGCTGTGCGCGCGGTCGATTTCATGCCAAAGTATGCAGACAAGCTGCCAGTGGCAGGTTTTCCGCATCAATCATAATTCAAACTATTTGTACTGCTCACAAGTCTGATTTCCAACTGTACAAGAAGTCTTGCAAGCTGACTGGCATGATGTCTGGCACTCACCACATCCGCCTTTTTTGATTGTGTTCTGTAATTTTCTAGTATTTAATGTCTTTACGTGCTTCATTATATTCTCTCCTTTTCGCTCTCATTTTTATATCACATCCGTGCTTCCGCACTCCGCGTCTGATATAATTCAGCTTCGCTCATTATATCATGTGCAAATGCACATGATGTATGATAACCCATGCGCATCCGTGCTTCCGCACTCCGCGTCTGATATAATTTCGCTTCGCTCATTATATCATATCCTCTGCCACATGAAAAGTATTTTTTACAGTTCGCAG
>URLU01000146.1 GCA_900548765.1 uncultured Lachnobacterium sp. | reverse complement strand
TTATAAGTGAGAAGTATTATGACAAGCCGGAGGAAGAAGGAGGATTGATGAAAAATTCTATATGGCGCACTAATCCTGAGTATGCCCGATTACTGCGAAAGAATGTTAATAAGAATTAAAGATAATACAGTGGATTTTGAGTAATGCAGGAAGTATAATATTCAAGACGCTAATTTAAGTAACAAGATAAAACAGGAGGAAACATGGCAATAAAAATACTGCTCTGGGACATAGATGGAACAATACTGAACTTTGAAAAAGCAGAGGAAGCCGCAATCAGAAAAGGCTTTGAGGAAAATAACCTGGGTGTCTGCACAGACCGGATGTTAGCGGATTATAAGCAAATCAACAAGGGCTACTGGGAGGCTCTGGAGCGGGGTGAGATGACCAAGGAGCAGATTCTCATTGGCAGATTTATAGAATTTTTCACAAAGTATAATCTGGACACGTCAAAGGCAGATATGTTCAATAGGGGCTATCAGGTAGATCTCGGAGACACAATTTGTTTCAATGATGATGCTTACGATTTGCTGGTGCAGTTAAACAAAAAATATAAGCAGTACGCAGTAACTAATGGCACAGCAGTAGCCCAGCATAGAAAAATTGACAGGTCAGGAATCGGGGAAATACTTGAGAAATATTTTATTTCAGAGGAAGTGGGCTATGAGAAGCCATCGGAAAAATTTTTTGAAGCAGTATTTGAAGAAATAGGGATTAGGGCATTGGGGGAAAACCTTGAGAATGAAAAACTGAGTGATGAGAATACCCCAAAAAGTGAAGCTGTGACAGTAAACAGGGATGAAATACTGATAATCGGAGACTCTCTTACAAGTGACATAAAGGGTGGAAATAATTGTGGGATAAAGACCTGTTGGTATAATCCCAATCATGCAGGCAATGAATCAGGGCTCAGAATTGATTATGAGATAGACAACCTACAGCAGCTGTTAACGTTTTTATAAGCATATATTGTATATAGTTATGTATATTAAATGATAACATTTTATAAATATGCAATAAGAGAATGAGCACTCTTCAATGCAAGGAGTATACTTGCGAGAAGAGTGCTTTTAAAATCTCCTAATTTGAAAAACCAAGGACATGGGGAAACTGGGGAGAGAGATACCATGATGGGTGGCACAGGGATTTGCGGCTTGTGAAGGGGCTTAGATTTTCTTAATGTTCTGTACGTTCCCCAGCAGCTCGGCAACAGGACGTTGCCGAGAGTGAGAGCTGAGCCATGGATGGCGAATCTCGAATGGCTGCGTCAAGTATAAACACATTTGTCAGAACATTTAGAAAATCTTATCCCCGTAACCCGCTGCAAATCCCTGTGCCATCCATCGCGGTATCTCTTGTACATACCAAAGTATGCAATAAAAGCTGCCAGTGGCAGGTTTTATGTATCCTCCCTCCCGAGACTTCGTCGGCTTTATTTTTAATAGTAATAAATATAAAACACTATATTGCATTATATAATAGCGTGTGATATGATATACCCAACAAAAGAAAGGGGGCAGCCAATGAATGCACAGTTTAAAAAGGGCGCATTAGAAATATGCGTACTATCCCAGCTGGCACAGGGAGATAAATACGGCTACGAACTGACAGAGCGTATATCAGAGGAGATGTCCATAGCAAGTGGCACGCTTTACCCGATACTCAGAAAGCTCAAGGCAGACGAATATGTCACCACATATCTTGTGGAATCAGAATCTGGACCAGCCAGAAAATACTACAAACTTACAGAAAAAGGCTACAGATACCAGGAAGAGCTGCTTAAGGAATGGAAGGAATTTATAGAAGCAGTGGAGAGGCTTATAAGCAGATAGGGAGGATGTTATGACAAAAAACGAATACATGAAAATGTTAGAAATCCAATTAGGCAAATTTAGCCAATCAACAAGACAGGAGATACTTGAGGATTACGAGAACCACTTCGCAGAGGCTATGTCTCAGGGCAAGTCCGAGGAGGAGATAATAAATGAGCTTGGCGATATTCAGGATATGATAGATGAAATCCCAGAGGAGGATTTGTCTCAAGAGAATATCCCTGAAAATGGTATGTATGATGGGGCGGATGACAGCAGCACATCAGATGCAGACAGCTCAGGCAGAAGAGTAATATCAGACTGTACAGATACTTATAGAAAAATCGTGGCAGACTGCAAAGCTGCAGATGTACTTGTCAGAACTTCTACAGATGATAAATTGTATGTTCAGTACGAAAACTACAATAACTCAGCAAAAACGGATAATAGCTCTAATTTCTACCAGTACGAGAAAGACGGCGTATTCTATGTAGGCATGAAGAAAAATGAGACAGCAACAAGAAATGTTACAATAGGTTTTCTTGGTTTTCATATGGATATCCCAAATGTCAGAACCTATGACTCTGGCAAGATGATTATAGATATACCGGCAGGCTTTAAGGAACTGGAAATCCTTACAGGAAGCGGAGACGCAGAGCTTAGTGACGTGACCGGAGAGATATTAAACGTCAGGACAGCCAGCGGAGACATAGATATGAGCAGAGCCAAATATCAAAATATTAATGTGTCTGCTACAAGCGGCGATATTGAGTTAAGAGACATAGCGGCAGAAAATCTTGAAGTCGGCGCTACAAGCGGAGACGCAGAGCTGGAGAACATCTCAGCTAAAATACTTAAGCTTTCAACCAGCAGCGGTGATGTTGAAGCAAGAAACATAGCAGCGGAGCAGGCAGAAGTGAGAACCAGCAGCGGTGATTCTGAGTTTTCCGGCAAGGTGGCTAAATACTTTGGCAGAAGCGGAAGCGGCGACCAGGAAATCGAGATAGAAGGAAAATTATCTGAGGGTGAATTTATTACAGGAAGCGGCGATATAGAGCTTAAAATAAAGGATAATACTGGAGCAGAGATTACTGCAAGTACAGGAAGTGGTGATGTGGATGTCCGCACCAGATTAAATGTAGAGTCCCGCCTCAATGGCTATGTAGTGGGCGATGGAAGCGCCAAAATCAGTGTTAAAACAGGAAGTGGCGATGCTGATATTCTCCTATAGAAAACACAAAAGCTACCACCAGCCTAACCTGCAACTGGCAGGTCCTATGCAAACCAAGGTATGCAAGACAATCTGCCAGTTACAGGTTTTATGTAAACCAAAGTATGCAATAAAAAATCCGGCGGTTAAATCGCCGGATTTTTATTATAGGAATTATTATGAAAAAATATTGGAAAATTTCTGGAATAATGAAATCTCATAAGGGCTTCGCCTCATGAATCTGAGAGGCTCGGAGTACTCATAACGCTCTGCTCTGTACCAGTCAGGAACATATTCAAAATCCATTGAGTTACTATAATCTGAAAAACTAAACATATGTAAGCCCCCTTCGTATTTATTTGTTGACTATATAATATCATGTACTGAAAAAAGTCCAATGGACTGAGATTATAAAAAATTATAACAAAATATGTGCTATCAGCACAAAAAATATGATATAATGAGCGAAGCGAAATTATATCAGACGCGGAGTGCGAAGCACGGATGCGCATGGATAATCATATATCATGTGCATTTGCACATGATATAATGAGTGCAAGTGAGTCAACATGCTTGCATGATTGACGAACGACGAATGTTGATCATGAACTGTTTTTGTTCATGATATAATGAGGTATAACACAACAGGCAGGTGGCAAAATGGGCTTAACAATACAGGACATGCTTATTACAAGCGAAAACCAATACCAGATGAAAATGATAGCAGGGGCAAAGGGTTGGTCAAATTCCATAAGCTGGGTGCTGATGGTAGAGGACACTGCCATATTGAATAATTTTTCAGGCAAAGAGCTGGCAGTAACCACATGCCTGGGCTTTACAAGTACGGAAAAGCTTATAAATCTTGCAAAAGGCTTAGTGGAAAAACACGCAGCAGGCATGATTATTAATATAGGAGAATATGTGCTGGAAATACCAAAAGAGCTAATAAGCTATTGCGATGAGAATGATTTCCCCCTGATAGAGGTACCCTGGGAAGTATATATCGGAGACATGATAAAGGACATATCGGTGAGAATATTTTTGGAGGAGACAGCGGATGACCAGATAGCCAATGCCCTTATAAAAGCGATTGAGACACCTGACAATCAGGAAGACTATCGTAAGGAGCTTTTGCCCTATTATGATGTGGACGGAGAGTTTCAGGTAGTGCTTTTTACCACAGAAGGGCTTAATGCCATGGACACGGTGGAGCGCAGAAAACTGTCCTACAGGCTGCAGATATATGTGGAAAATCTCACTCACAATGGTAATTTTTTCTATTATGATTCCAACTTCGTTCTTATGATGAACGATGTGTCCCAAAGGGATTATGATGAAATCGTAGGGGGCATGCTTGACAGAACCCACAGGAGAATGCCGGATATTAAGCTTTACTGTGGTGCAGGCAGCAAGGTACAGGATATATCCCAGCTATACATAAGCTACCGGAGAGCAAAAGCAGCCGTGAAGCGGGCGGTCTGCCAGAAGGACATGTATGTGAAATTTGATGATATGGGCCTGTACCGGCTCCTGTATATGGTGGAAGACAAGAAGCTTTTGTGGGAGATGAGTGAGGAACTGCTAAAGCCGCTTATAGAATATGACAAAAAGCACAAGAGCAGCTATGTCGAGACCCTGGAGCTGTATCTCAGACATAACGGAAGCATTCAGGCAGTGGCAGAGCAGACCTTTACCCACCGCAATACTGTAATATACAGGATATCCAATATAAAAAAGCTGCTTAACACGGAATTTGATAGTGCAGAGGAAAAAATGAAGTATCTCACAGCCCTTTACATAAGAAATATGGATTAGCTGAATCAGTATTAAGATAACGTTAAGGAAAAGCGAGTCTGCTAATAAGATTTGTGCGATATTATAGCTGCAACAAAAGGAATGACACATGGAGGATAAGCATATGTGGAGCAGACAGGAATTAAAGCAGAAGGGTAAAAATGCCTTTAACAGAAATTATTGGAAGACAGTGCTTGTAGCAGTGGTTTTATCACTTATAGTTGGAACTGGAGGTTCTGGCGCCAGCTTTGCAAACGGTTTTTCGGATGGATTCTCAGATGGGGTTTCAGATGCAACAGATACGATGTCTGAAATTGACAATTATGATGACGACTATGATGATTACGACGACTATGATGATTACGACGATTACGATTATGATGACCAGGATGATTACAGCGACATGGATATCGACGAGGAATTTGGGGTTTCAGGACCTGAAATGGTAGCAATAGCAATTTTTGCTATAGTATTTATTATAATTTTTGTCATTGTAATGGCAATTGTAATAGTAATTGATGCTTTTGTTATAAATCCGCTGGAAATCGGTATCAGACGATTTGGACTTGCTAATTTAAATACAAAAGCAGAAGTAAAGGAAATCGGATTTGGATATGACCATAATTATAAGAATGGTGTCAAGACGATGTTTTTCAGGGACTTGTATACCTTCCTATGGAGCCTGTTATTCATTATTCCGGGAATTGTAAAATCCTATGAGTACAGAATGATACCATATCTTTTAGCAGACCATCCGGATATGACATCAGAGCAGGCATTTGCAGAAAGCAAGCGTATGATGACAGGCCAGAAGTGGAATGCGTTTGTGCTTGAC
>URLU01000145.1 GCA_900548765.1 uncultured Lachnobacterium sp. | reverse complement strand
AATGTGCCAAGAGTTCTCACCGCATATGAAAGCTCTGGAACTGGAGCAAGCTGTGGAAATACATATGTCTTAATACCATTTGCATTAAGGCAGAGTGCTGTTGCATCTGTAAACTCATCATGCATATTTCTCGAATCATGTGCGATTGCAACGCCTCTCTTAGCGGCTTCCTCTCCCTGTGAAAGAATATAGTTTGCAAGTCCCTGTGTAGCCTGACGGACAGTGTAAATATTCATACGATTAGTACCAGCACCTATAACTCCTCTGAGTCCTGCTGTACCAAACTCCAATGTGCGATAGAAGCGATCCTCTATCTCCTTATCATTTCCCTCAAGTGCCTTGAGTTCAGCTCTTGTAGCCTCGTCAAAATAAGGGTCTGTACACCACTTTTCATATTCTGCTCTGAAATCCATCTGTATTATATCCTCCTGATTTTATAATCTAAAACCCTCTCAACAAATCCATGGTTGATTTTATCATAATATTCTATTTTTGGAAAGATTTAACTATTCGATAAGCTATTTATTAATAATCTGCTCTATCTTTGTCTTCATAAGTTCAAATGCAACATCATTCATTCCGCTGTTAATTACAAGGTCTGCCAGATACTTTGTAGGCTCTACATATATGTAATGCATAGGCTTTACTGTCTCCAGATACTGTCTGGCAATATCTTCCACATCACGTCCACGCTCTTTTACGTCCCTGACCACGCGCCTTAAGATACGTTCATCTGCGTCAGCCTCAACGAAGACCTTGATGTCCATGAGGTTTCTAAGCTCCACATTTTCAAGTGCCAGAATACCTTCTATTAATAGAACCTTTCTAGGCTTTACTGTCACAGTCTCCTTTGCACGAGTATGAATCGTGTAATCATATGTAGGGCTCTCAATTGTTTTACCCTCCTTCAGGGCTTTCACATGAGAAATCATAAGGTCGGTTTCCAGTGAATCCGGCGAATCGTAATTCACCTTTTTTCTCTCTTCAAAAGGTATATCATCCTGGGCCTTATAATAATTATCATGATATAATACTGAAATATCATCACCAAAGGCCGCCTTTAATCTATTTGTAAATGTCGATTTGCCGGAGCCTGTGCCTCCTGCAATTCCTATTACTGTACAATTCATATAATGTCCTCTTTATCCTGAATATATTTGTGAGTTCGTTTTCTACTAGTCACACAGTATATCGCAAATATTAGATTTTGCCAAGTAATCAGCCAATTTTCTCAATATCCTTTTCACTGCTGTCGCTTATTATATAATGAGGTCTCCGCTTGGTCTCCGTGTATGTCCTGCCAATATACTGCCCTATGACCCCCAGACAAAACAACTGTATACCGCCTATAAACACGATAATGCACACAGTAGATGCCCAGCCTGCCACCGGGTCACCAAACACCAGCCTCCTTATTATTATAAAAAGCAGGGCTAAAAATGATATTCCCGTGCAGCTGATTCCAAACCAGGATGCAACCGCAAGGGGCGTATCTGAGAAATCCACAATCCCCTGAATGGAATATTTGAGAAGCTTCCAGAAGCTCCACTTGGTCTCCCCCGCTATCCTCTGCACATTTTCATAGGGATACCAGTATGTTCTGTAGCCAATCCAACCATATATGCCCTTTGAAAAACGATTTCTCTCGCCAAGTGCCACTATAGCATCCGTCATATCTCTGGTCATCAGGCGGTAGTCTCTGGCTCCATCCACTATGTCTGCATCAGATATCCTGTTAATCAGCTTGTAAAACTGCCTTGCGCAAAAAGACCTGATTACAGGTTCCCCCTTTCTGCTCACACGCCTGGTAGCTACACTGTCGTATTCTCCAGATTCAAGGATTTTTAACATCTCTGGCAATAAAGCCGGTGGGTCCTGCAAATCAGCATCCATTACCGCCACATAATCCCCAGTAGCATTGCAAAAGCCTGCATACATAGCTGCTTCCTTGCCGAAATTTCTGGAAAAAGATATGTATTTCACCGCTTCCTGCTCTTTACTGAATTTCCTGATTGTCTGTAATGTATTATCTGTCGATCCATCGTCCACGTAGATTATCTCAAAACAATAGTCCGATAAACCGGACATCATCCTGTTTATTTCCTTATCAAATTCAGGCAATCCGTCTGCTTCATTAAAGCAGGGAATAATAAGGCTTACTTTTTTCATGCTGCTTCCATCTCCTTATTACAAGTTCACTCCATATAATTTAATGGCTTATACATTGTCTGCAAATTGTTTGCCCATCATTTTACATATCACAAACATACCTGCATCCTTTGTTATTTTAAACCCTTTGTCCGTCCTTTTTTTTACAAAAGTCCTAAACTCATTGTATCTGTCCAGAATATACTGATTCTGATTACCATGACAGGATAGTATATATGATATAAGTGCTTCCGGTTCTGTCACCAGAAGGAAATCTTCATACTGTCTCCACTGGCAGCTGCCCTCTGGAAAATATGGCATCAAAAGGTCTCTGCCATTTTCTTTTCCAAATTTCTCATACAGATGATTTTTCGAAAGCAGTATCCTGTCATCAAAATCCGATACAAGCCGACTGATTTCCTGCATATGTGAAGTTCCATAGGTACTGCTTATGAGCACCCCATCTGATTTCAGGCACCTTGACAACTCCTTTGCTGCCTTGCCCACATCCTCACAATAAAAAAGCACATGATCTGCAATTATAATATCAAAGCTTTCATCTTTATACGGAAGCTTATTGCAGTCTGCTACTTTAAAGGAAAAACGCTTGTCTCTGGGTCCAATATTTCTTCTGGCATCACGGAGCATTCCCTCAGAAACATCTGTAAGTGTAATGCTTACATTCTCCGGAATAGCATCCATATTTTCACTCCACAAAGAGCCATCGCCACAACCGATTTCCAATATATTCATATTGCGTGATTGAACAGTGTTCAATCCTTCTGTTTTCTGGTCGTATATTTGATTACACAGCTTCATGCACTGCTCAAAAACCCAGTTGAACCAGCCCTGCTTATTTACAGAATACCGCTTGTGAAGATTGATTCGTGAAGTAATATTCGATGCATCCTGGTACTGGTTCTTAAGACTTTTTTCCATGCCCGTCATGTGAATAAGGTCGAGCATCTGATTCCAGTCTATAGTGTGCTGCTTTTCGATGGCAAGGGAGGTGTCCCTGATTGCTTTTTCCACATTCTGCAGGTGTTCAATCCTATCCTGTACCAGCTTAAGCTGCAGATTAAGTGATTCTGCCATAAAGTGATAGTCTGAATCATCAATTGTCATTTCCTTTATATCATCTAAGGAAAATCCCAGATATTTGAGCAGGATAATCTGCTGAAGCCTGGCAAAATCCGCATCAGAATAATACCTGTTGCCATTTTCGTTTCGTACAACAGGTTTTAAAATATTATGTTCATCGTAATACCTGAGTGTCTTCTTGGTGATATGCGCCATTTTGGCAAACTCACCAGAAGAATATAATTTTTCTTTATCCATAATGCTATCATAACGTTTTACATGCCTTAACTCAAGAAAAAACTCCCATATCTGCTGCATGATTTACAGCAATCAATGAGAGTTTTAATCAAATCTGAGTTTATCTTTACTGCATACAGTTGACTTCCTTATACTTCCAAAGCATTTCAGCATGGTTCTGCTCTTCAATCTGAATATCTGCAAGGACTTTTCTGATTGATGGCTCGCCAAAAATAAATACGTCTGTATTATATTCACACGATACCAGCTTTTCAGTTCCTATGCAGTCAGTTGCAAGAAAACAGTCATGCTTCTTATCCTCAGAGTCCGCGCAGCAGGCATATGTGGCCTTTGGATTATAGTCAGCACCTTTGCTGTCGTTGCAGTCACACTTTGGAATATTTCCGTCAAGCATCTGGCTTAAGGTGTCATAGTGCTTCTGTTCTTCCTTTGCAAGCTGGGAAAAAAGATTTTTCAAGACTGTGTCCTTAGCTTCTTTCTCGTATTTGGTGTACTTGTCGATGCAGGACTGCTCCTGTGTGCGCAAGTCTTCTAACGCTGTGATTTCTTTTGATGTTAATACCATATTATCTACCTCCTGGGTGTTTTCCATAGTATTATGGGTAGATTTTGGGGTTTTATACATATTTATCTTAGACTTTGATGGGAGATTGCACCAAGGCTGGGCTTGAATTTGTGACGGGTTACGGATATAAGCCCAGCCCTGGCGCAATCTCCCCTTCTACGTTACCGAATATAGCTGACAAGTTACTTTATTATATTTAGCATAGCCAAAAACAATAGAATAATACAAAAATCAGTTTAGGATAACTATCCCGCAATTTAAGTAAAAAGCAAATATGCACCATATCAGGTATGGTATCTGCAGCCGCCCTGCCAATACATCACATTCCGTAAACTTCATTATCATTTTCACCACTGCACATATCAAAAAGACTAATATTATAAGTGCTATTATTCTGTTTTCCAGCACAAAAAACACCGGTGTCCACAGGAAATTTAATCCCAGCTGTATTGCATAGATAAAGTAGGCCTCCATTTTGCTGCTATCTGTGATTCTGTTTTTGCTGGAAATGAGATATGTACTTACTCCCATTAATATGTAGAGTATTGTCCACACTATCGGAAAAACTATTGCCGGTGGCGCAAACATCGGCATTTCCAAATCCTTATATGCTGAAAAGGTGTCTGATGAAATCAATACTGAAAAGGCTCCAACTACCAATGGTATCGCGAGATTTATCACTAATTTTGCTAATTTACTATCCATAGGGTTTCCTTTGCTAAGCTTATTCTCTTTATTTATTTTATGCTGCATGGATTGATGGTATGACTTTTTGACAGCACTTTGAGATATGGCTTTTTTGATATAGCTTCCTGACATTAGATAAAATTAGTATATTGATAGCTTGGACTTTTTTATATAAAATCAGTTATTTAAGTCCACAAAAACAAGTTTAATGATTTTTAGTATCAAGCAGCGTGCTATTTGCTAAAAAAGTCCAAATTTCTTAAAATCAACAAATTTGCTGCTGTCATCCTCTCGAAATGCATAACAGTAAAAAGCCGTAGCACATTCTCATAGCCACGGCTTTTTGTATCATAGTATGCAAGAGAAACTGTCAGCAAACATGCTTTCATGAAAGCTGCCAATTGCAGATTAGACTCTCTGCATAAATCTTAAAATTTGAATGTATTCTCCAGGGTATCCCACTTCTGGTCTTTGTCACTAAGGTTAATTGCTGTGCCATCCTCAAGTGTATATCCTGAACCATCAGCACTTCCCGGATACTCACCCTTCAGCTGTGGCCACTCAATTCCAATGGCTGGATCATTCCATGCTAATCCACCCTCGTCTCCCTGATGCCAGAAGTCTGTGACCTTATAACAGAACTCTGCTACATCTGAAAGTACAAGGAATCCATGCGCAAATCCTTCTGGAATAAGAAACTGTACCTTGTTCTCCTCTGTAAGCTCTACTCCATACCATTTTCCATAGGTCTTAGAATCGCTTCTTAAATCTACTGCAACATCAAATACAGAGCCTTTTACGGCACGTACGAGCTTTGCCTGTGGATATTCCTTCTGGAAATGAAGTCCCCTTAACACTCCCTTTGTAGAGCATGACTGGTTATCCTGTACAAATACTCTGTCGATTCCAGCTTCCTGCATATCTCTTGAGTTGTAGGTTTCCATGAAATATCCTCTGTTATCGCCATGCACTGCCGG
>URLU01000144.1 GCA_900548765.1 uncultured Lachnobacterium sp. | reverse complement strand
GTCAATGACCGCTTGTGCTAATACTAATTCAGCAGATTCTGCTGGAAATGGTGGAGTGGCAAATACAGAAGCAACAGGTGTTGCGAATACAGATGGAGGCGAGTCTGCATATCAGACCATGGTTTCCATGAACGATATGGAGGAAAATGTAATTGATGATAATTATAGGAATTATTATCAGATTTTCCCTTACAGCTTCTGTGACAGCAATGGAGATGGTGTGGGTGATATAAATGGTATCACTTCTAAGCTTGACTATATCAAGGATATGGGGGCTGATGGACTTTGGATTACTCCAGTCTCCCAGTCACCTTCTTATCACAAGTATGATGTGGTGGATTACTGTTCAATTGATGAGCAGTTTGGTACACTTGAAGATTACGAGAATATGATAAAGGAATGTGATGCGAGAGACATCAATGTCCTTTTTGATTTGGTTGTGAATCATACATCTTCAGAGCATCCTTGGTTCAAGGAAGCTTATTCCTATATACAGTCACTTGGCGAGGGTGAGGAACCGAATCCGGAGGACTGTCCATATGTGGAATACTATAATTTCTCTAAGGAGAGAGAGTCTGGCTGGAGCGTGGTTGAGGGCACTGACTGGTACTATGAGTCGCAGTTTGTCTACAGCATGCCAGACCTTAATCTTGACAATGAAAATGTCAGGGCTGAGATTGACAAGATTATAAAATTCTGGCTGGATGAGGGGGTTTCTGGTTTCAGACTGGATGCCACAACCTCTTACTATACAGGCAGTGATGATATGAATATTGATTTTATGTCATGGCTTAATGATGTGGTGAAGGGATATGACCCGGATGCATATATAGTAGGAGAGTGCTGGACAGATTCTTCTACATATACTAATTACTATAAGAGTGGTGTGGACAGCTTTTTTGATTTTGATTTCGCTACAAAGAGTGGAACTATTGTAAAGGCGCTTACAACAGGCTCAGCTCTGAACTTTGGCAAGAAGATTGTGTCTGTAGATGAAAAGCTGAAAGCGAATAATCCATGCTACATAGACGCAGCGTTTACATCAAACCATGACACAGCAAGAATCGCTGGAAGCTTTGCCGGAGACAGCTCAGAAGCCCAGGTTAAGATGGCACAGGGGCTTGCTATGATGATGGGTGGTGCATACTATCTCTATTATGGAGAGGAGCTTGGCATGAAGGGCAGTGGTGATGACGAGAATAAGCGTACACCTATGCTCTGGTCTAATGATGAAAATGCAGAGGGCATGTGTAAGAGCATTGCAACCAAAGACATAGACATGAAGTATGGTACACTTGAAGACCAGCAGGATGATGAATCGTCAATCTATAACTTTGTAAAGCAGGGCATGAAGCTTAGAAATGTATATCCTGAGATTGCAAGAGGAGAGAATTCTGTGGAGGAAGCCTTATCAGATGAGGCTGTTCTTGTATTGAAGAAGGACTATAATGGTTCAGTAATCTATGTTGTGATCAATACAAAACAGGATGATAAGACTGTGGATGTATCTTCACTTGGAGAGCTTTCTATGGGAGGAGAGCTGATTACAGGTGACACTACAGCGACACTTGATGCTGGCACATTGGATATGCCGGGCTACTCTATTGTGATTTTGAAGTAACCTGGAAACTATATAATACAGAGGGACTGCCACCAGGAGAACCAGCCATAGGCGGGTTCTCCTGCATACTTTGGTAGTTAAATAAGAGGCGGGCAGCAGCTTTTGCGAGTCCCGTCTTTTTTATGTATATACATTCTGGGATGGCACCCTTATTGAACTTTATTTAGCACATGAAGACATATAGGTGGGGTGCATAAACCTTAGAGTAAAGCCGTAGAATTTGCCAGATGCATTTTTTGCCTTCTGGGAAGGTGTACTTCAACGCATTTGACAAGGGGCGCGGAGTGTACGTCTCATGCGGACAACAGTTCAGGAACCATTCGTGTTAGACTTGGAGCCTTAACGAAGGAAAAGCTGGGGCGCTGGAGTCACATGTTTGAGAACAGTTTCTTCTCTGCGCGGACGCGCATATAAGAAACTGCTCGAGTTGTGCGCAGGCGCCCCTAATCGGCATTTCCTGAGAAGGCTCCTAGTCTAACTAGGATGGTTAGCTGGTTGTTCGCATGAGACGTACACTCCGCGCCCCTTGTCAAATGCGTTGAAGAACAGCTTCAATCGAGGAAGGCAAAAAATGCATCTGACAAATCTAGGTTTTACGACCAGGTTTATGCACCCCACCTATATGTCTCCATGTGCATCGTAAACATTGAAGGGTGCCATTGTAAAATATATAAGGTATATAAAAAAGACGGGACTCGCAAAAGCTGCTGCCCGTCTCTCAAACCACTAATTAAGTTTACAGGTTACTTCTGATAAGCTCCTCCACAACAGTCTGGCAGTAAGCTCCCACATGCTTCTGCTGGTCCTTGTCCAAAGCCGAAAGATCAATAGACTCCCCATAAATAAGCTTGATATCAGTCGAGTGAATCCAAGGAAAATGATTCTCCAGAATATCAGCAGTTCCGATAAGAGCCATAGGCACAATCTTACAGCCGGTCTTGCTGGCAATCTTGAAGGAACCCTCCTTGAAAGGAAGCAGGCTGGTAGGATTATCCCTGTCCTTATTTCTGGTACCCTCAGGAAAGATGCAGATAGATATGCCGGACTTGATATATTCAATCGCCTTGAGGATAACCTTAAGCCCCTCCTTCATATCATCACGCTTTAAGAAAATGCAGTGCAGACGCTTCATCCAGATTCTGAAAATAGGAACCTTGTTAACCCCATCCTTTGCGATGTAGCCAGTCAGTCCCGGACATCTGGCGTAGGTCACTACCACATCAAAGAAGCTTCTGTGGTTGCCTATATACAGCACCGGCTCATCCCTTGGCACATTCTCCTCACCAATGACTGTAAGCTTTACACCGGAAATAAAAGCAACGCATTTAAGCCCCCACTGTACAATCCTAAGCTGGACCATATCGGCGTGAGCTTTATTAAATTTTGAAATTATCCACTCAATCCCCAGAACTGGCAGCCCCAGAATGAGAAAAAGAAATATATATAAAACGGTTATTATCGTGCGCATAATGTTCTCCTAAAATAATTTATTGTATGATTATAGCATTTTATGAGAAAAATGAAAATACAATATATAGTAAATGGACATTAATGAGAGGAGTATAAGTGAAAAGCATAAAAATGGTATGTGCAGTAGTGATTTTTCTGCTGACGATACAGATTAGTGGCTGTGAAGGAAACTATAAAGGAAGTGAAACGGGATGGAACCTTGAATATACAGTGCTTGGGGAAACTAAAATTCCGGAAGAACTTCTGAGCCAGATAGAGGAGAAAAAGGCGGAGAAATTTGAGTTAACATACAGAGATAATGAATATTTATACATAGCTAAAGGCTTTGGTGAGCAGAAAAACAGTGGCTGCAGCATATCTGTTACAAATTTAACAAGTGAGGACCAGACCATATATTTTGAGACCAAACTGGTCATACCACAGGAAAGAGAAAACCTTAATTCCATTTCCAGTTTCCCATACATTGTCATAAAAACGGAGTTAATAGATTTTCCTGTCGTATTCAGGTGAGAATTGGATAAATTGTGCATAATAATTCAAAAAAATGCAAAATTGGTACTTCTGCACCATTGAAAAAACTCTAACACTTTGCTATACTAAAGTCACAAGATATTGTGGCATACGATACAGGATAGCCGCTAGATAGAGGAGGCATGTAATGATACAAGAAGAAATAAGCAAAGTCCGCGCATCAGTTCACCAGCAGTGTGGAAATAGAGTTAAGATTCAGCTTGATCGTGGTAGAAATAAAGTTGATATTCAGGAAGGTGTTATTCAAAAGGCATATCCGAGTGTATTTACAGTATTGGTAGATGATGAGAGAGACCAGAATCCTCCTCAGTTATTATCATTTAGTTATACTGACATAATTACAAAGGATATCCGCATGAAACTGTGCTAATTGGAGTTTAGTAAGTTAACATAAAAGTCCCTCGTTGTGAATAGTATTAGTATTATCAATATTAATATTTCATGACGGGGGATTTTATTATGGATCTAAGGCAGCAATATATAAAAAGAGACAGGCAGATAGCCAAAGAATACGCTCAGGTGACTTTTGATGATGACTACATAGTAAAGGACAACAAGCCTGACATATTAAAGGTAATCTGTGCCACAGGAGACGTGCTGACAGAGGAAATCAAGACCATAAATGAAGCTGTGTGGATAAGCGGCAGGGTGAATTTTTGCATAATATACAGAAGCGACACAGGCAGCATGCCGGAGAGAATAGATGGTATGATTCCTTTTCAGGAAAAAATATTTGTGGACAATTTGTCTGAGCTAAACAGCGTCCGTGTAGCAGGAAAAATAGAAGATATCCTGGTGAGCATAATCAATTCCAGAAAAGTGTCGGTGAGGGGAATCATAAGCTTTGAGGTGACTGCGGAGGAGATGGAGGAGTTTCCTATAACCTGTGGCATGGAAGAGGGGGAAAAGTACCAGGAGAAGGTCAGCGGGCAGGAGCTTTTGGAGCTGCGGCAGATGAAGCATGATGTGATGAGAATCAAGACTGAGATACAGCTGCCAAAAGCAAAGGGCAATATAGGCAGCATAATCTGCAGCTATCTGGATGTGAGAAATCTGGACAAGGATCTGGGGCAGGAGAAGCTGACTGTGAGGGGGGAGGTCTGCTATTGCGTCATATACCAGAGTGAAGAGGGAGAACTGGAATGGGTGGATGGCATGACCTCCGTGACAGGAGATATGAAAAATGACAATCCAGATTTTGACCTCTACTGGGCGAAACTCAATATGACCCAGCAGGATATAGAGGCGGAAATGGACTATGACAGGGAGATGAGGCAGCTTGCAATCGAGCTTGTCTTTGACGTAGAGCTGGAAAGCTGGAAAACAGAGAGGGTAGAAAAGCTGGATGATGTCTACTCACTGTCGGAAAACATCAAGCCTGATTATACTATGGAGGAAATCAGTGAGCTTCTGATTAAAAATCAGGCAAAATGCCGCATATTTGAGACTATCAATCTGGAACAGGGACAGGATAAAATCCTGCAAATCTGTGGAACTAAAAGTCATGCCAATATCGAGAGAACCAGCCGGTGTGACCATGGTGTGATGGTGGAGGGCGTCCTGGAGCTGCACATCATGTACATAACAGCGGATGATGGTTTCCCAATTGCCCACAGATATGAGCAGTTACCATTTGAGCAGTGCGTTGACGTGAATGATGTGACAGAAAATACCCAGATAAAGCTTGAATCAGATGTGGAGCAGATACAGATTAATCTGTTAGACAATATGACATATGAAATTAAGGCGGTGGTGAATATTAACCTGCTTGCAATAGAAAAGAAGCAGATTGAAGTCATAAATGCTGTAAAAGAAATTGAGGAGGATGAGAGCCTGAAAGGCGATATCCCTGGTATAGTAGGATATACCACAAAGCCTGATGAAACCCTGTGGGACGTGGCAAAACGTTATAAGACCACCATCGAGAAAATTCTGGAGATAAATGACCTGAAGACAGATGACATCAAGGGTTCAGAGAAAATTATTATTGCGAAGAATGTAAGAATATGATAGCATTTTTACGTAAGGAACATTGTTGGCTTATATCGAAGCATAGGCATGGATGAATATAAGGTGATATGTATCATATGCAGCAACACAATGTAACAACAGAAAAAGGGA
>URLU01000143.1 GCA_900548765.1 uncultured Lachnobacterium sp. | reverse complement strand
CTGGACATATACACAGCCCATCCAAACCGTTTCCAGATTGTGCATGGCAGGCTGATGCCATCCTTAAACAGTATTGATGGACTTGGTGATAATGCCGCAGTAAATATAGCAGAGGCTGCCAAGGATGGAGCATTCCTGTCCAAGGATGATTTCAGGGATAGAACAAAAACATCCAAGACCGTCATCGATTTGATGGGAGATCTTGGATTGTTTGGTGACATACCTGAATCTAATCAGCTGTCATTATTTGATTTTGGAGCATAACATTACTCAGCTTTTCCAGGGTGGAATTCATTTATCTGCCCTGGATTATTTGTAGGTGTGCAGTAGACTGTTCCTGTATAGTAATCCTTAAAGTAAATATAATACGAGGTTGCATTGATTGCAGTATACTCACCGGTGGCAAGGACTTTAGCTCCTGAGCCGTCGCTTTTTATCAGGCATAAAGCTGGTGAATCACCGGTTCTCTGATAGTAGATGCTATTACCATAGACATTGTATAATTCTATGGAATCAGTAGTCAGTGTGGTCAGGTTTACATTATCCAGATTAGTATGAACTAATGCGTTGCCGTTGTCTACATCTACAAAGTATGCATGACTGTTGTCTATTACAGTTGGCTTATAGCAGTGGCATTCAAGGATTGTTGCCACATTGTCGGATGCGGTGTCGAAACGCATCAATGAGCCATTGTCAGGGTTGTTGTAATAAAAATACTGACCAAGGCTGTTACAGGTGTAAGCATAATTTTTCTTTATCTCTTTGCAATCCTTACCATCGATACCAACTGAATATAGTATTGTGCCCACATTTTCATCATAGTGCAGATAATAGATTTTGTTGCCTATGAGGGAAGCGTAGATACAAGGAGCATCGTCCAGTATTTGCACCTTGCCGCCATCCCTGTTTATCCTGCAGAGACTGTTATTGTTAAAGGAAAAATACGAGTGCTTGTCCGTATGTCTGGTTGATTCACCATTGTTGCGCACATAGTATACATAATGGTCATCTGCATTTATGTAGACAGCATTGTCTTCACTGAGCTTTTTTAAATTGCCGCCTGACAAATCCATGGAATACAGATAGTTATTATCGTCCGGATTGGCAAAGAAAACAGTGCCATTGCTTTCGCAGAATAATCCATCATTATACAGATTGCCGGTGGTGTTTCCGTTTACATAGCTGTCATTGTACTGGGTTCGATTAAGATATTTTGTGCCTGCTATGGAAATAACTACAGCAAGTACTACAAAAACTGCTAATATTATTTTAATTGACTTTTTCATACAAATCCCTCCCTAATAAAATTATATAATTTACCTTGATTTCTTTCAATATTTACTTGTGTTTAATATGCTATTGAATTATTATTTTTTTAAGCATATATGGAAGGGTACATAATATATTATGAAAGATTTAATTACATTAAGGGAGGAAATTGACCAGATAGACAAGCAGATTGTAGAACTCTATGAGAAGCGCATGGTGATTTCAGCCGGGGTAGCAGAATATAAAATAAGCACAGGCAAAAAGGTGTTTGATAAGGAAAGAGAAATTCAGAAGCTTGAGACCCTGTCTAAACAGGCATCTTCTGAATTTACCAAAAACGGCATAAGAGAACTCTTTGAGCAGATAATGGCTATGAGCAGGAAAAAGCAGTACCAGCTTCTCACAGAGCACGGCATAAAGGCAGACACTTATCTGAAAGAGGTTCAGGCTTTTGATTATTCAAAGGCAAGGATTGTTTTTCAGGGGGTGGAAGGAGCCTACAGTGAGCAGGCTATGAGAGAGTATTTTGGCAAGGACTGTGACAGCTATAATGTGGAGACCTGGAAGGATGCCATGGAGGCAATCAAAAATGGTGACGCTGATTATGCGGTTCTGCCAATTGAGAATTCTTCAGCCGGCATTGTATCTGAAAATTATGATTTGCTGGTTGAGTATGAAAACTATATTGTTGGCGAGCAGAAGATAAAGATAAACCATTGTCTTCTGGGACTGCCGGGAGCAGATATTAAAAATCTGACTACTGTATATTCTCATCCCCAGGCACTTATGCAGTGCAGCGACTATCTGGATGACCACAGAAACTGTGAGAAAATCAGCCTGAAAAATACAGCTCTTGCAGCCAAAAAAATTAAGGACGATGGTGATATCAGACATGCTGCCATAGCCAGTGAAATCACAGCAGACATCTATGGCCTGTCCATTTTAGACAGGGCAATTCAGGATAATAAGGATAATACCACACGCTTTATTATTGTGTCTGGCAAAAAGGAATATGAAAGCAGTGCCAACAAGGTGAGTATCTGTTTTGAGATACCACATGAGAGCGGTTCGCTTTATCATATGCTTTCACATTTTATATACAATGGAATAAACATGTTTAATATTCAGTCAAGACCTATCAGGGACAGAAACTGGGAATACCGCTTTTTTGTAGATTTTGATGGAAATCTCAAGGACACAGCAGTTATCAATGCCTTAAGAGGACTTGAGGAAGAAACTAATTTTCTTAAAGTTTTAGGAACATACAAGTAGAAATAGAGACTGGGGGAATTTAAATGTCAGTTACTGTATTTGCATCTGTATACATAGGAAGCTTTGAAATATCACTTAAGATATTTGAGTTTTCACAGAAAAATAAGATGAAAGAGATCGACCATGTCAGGGCACATCTGGATTTGGGCAAGGAATCCTATCAGAATGACCGCATTGGCTATGAGCTGGTTGATGATTTGTGTGAGATTCTATGCGAATTCAAAAACATAATGAATGGTTATAAGGTGGACTATTATGAGGCATATGTATCTGCGGTTGTGCGTGATGTATCCAATGAAGCCTTTGTGCTTGACCAGATAAAGCTCAGGACAGGGCTGGATATAAAGGTAATCAGCAACTCTGAGCATCGTTTTATCAGTTATAAGTCTGTGGCTGCCAGAGACAAATTTGCCGACATGATTCAGACATCTGCTGCAGTTATTGATATTGGTGGAGCCAGCATACAGATAACACTTTTCCAAAATGGACAGCTTATCACCACACAGCACATGGAGGTGGGAACAGCAAGGCTCAGGAGCATACTTTACAAGCCGGGAGTGCCGGAGAAATCCTACAAGAAGCAGTTAGAAGAGTACCTAAACAAGAAGTTTGAGGTATTAAAGTCCCTTTACTTCAAGGATGGAGTTGACTGCATAATATTTATGAATGATTACGGACTTGAGCTGGTCAATAAAATCGAAAAGGATAATAAAATAGACAATATCATAAAGGGCGAGAAGTTTGAAAAGTATCTGGAAAAGCTTCAGAAAAAGTCCGTGTCAGACATGATAAGAGAGCTGGATGTGCCAGATGAAAGGGACAGCCTGCTGGTGCCATCACTTATGCTTTTTAAGACACTTGTCTCAAATTTTAAGGCATCAAAAATATGGATTCCAGGTGTGGATATCAATGATGGAATTGCATATGACTATGCTGAGAAAAACCATTTTATAAAGGCAAGCCATGATTTTAAGGCTGATATTATATCTGCAGCTAAATATATGTCGGCTCATTATAATAGCCATTCACCTCATATTGAGGCCCTGGATGTGCTCTCAATGAAGATATTTGATGCCTTAAAGAAAAACAACGGCCTGACAGACAGAGACAAGCTCCTGCTTGAGGTTGCAGTCATTCTTCACGACTGCGGTAAATATATAAGCATGGTAAACAGTGCCCAGTGTGCCTATGAGATAATCATGGCATCAGAAATCATAGGACTGACCCATGCGGAAAGAGAAATTGTTGCACTTACAGTCCTGTACAATTCCATACAGCTTGATATGTATGAGGACCTGTCAGACAGAATAGACTATGGCAGCTACATAAAGGTTGCCAAGCTGTCTGCCATTCTCCGGGTTGCGAACGCCCTTGACCAGAGCCATATGCAGAAGTTTAAAAATGTAAAGACTTCCTTAAAGGGCAGGGAGCTTATAATAACCCTTGAGGTGTTTGAGGATATATCCTTAGAGCAGGCATTATTTGAAAATAAGATTGCATATTTTGAAAATGTATTCAGCATAAAGCCGGTATTAAAGCAAAAGAGAATATATGACGTGTAGGAGGTGGGCTGATGAATAAAATAGATTTTACAAACCCTTCATATTATGAGAACAGGGAATTGAGCTGGATAAAATTTGATGAGAGAGTCTTGGAGGAAGCAAGAGACAAGACTATTCCCCTGCTTGAGAGAGTTAAGTTTACAAGTATTGTATCCTCAAATCTGGACGAATTTTTCATGGTCAGGGTTGCGTCCTTAAAGGACATGGTGCATGCCAACTATAAAAAGAAAGACATAGCAGGACTTACTGCCTCAGAGCAGCTTGTGAGGATTAACATGGCTACCAGAGAACTAGTGAATACACAGTATTCTACATACACCAGGTCTCTTATACCACTTTTAAATAATGAGGGACTTTATCTGATAGACAGCTACGAGCAGCTGAATGATGAGCAGGCAGTCTTTGTGGACAGATATTTTATGGAAAGTGTTTATCCGGTTTTAACACCTATGGCTGTTGATGCTTCAAGACCATTCCCTTTGATAAGGAATAAGACCCTTAATATAGCAGCCCTGCTTGCAAATAAGGAGAACAGGAGTGAGACAGTTTTTGCAACAGTCCAGGTGCCAAGTGTCTTGCCAAGACTGGTGCAGATACCGTCAGAGGAAGGCACAAAGGCATTCATTTTATTAGAGCAGATTATAGAACGTAATATAAGCAAGCTATTCTCTAATTATAAATTATTGTGTGCATATCCTTACCGAATCATGAGAAATGCTGACCTGACCATTGATGAGGAAGAAGCCTCAGATCTCCTTAAGGAAATTGAAAATAAGCTTAAGATGAGACAGTGGGGTGAGGTTATCCGTCTTGAGGTTGAGGCTGGAATTGATGGCAAGCTTCTGAAATTTCTGAAGAGCGAGTTCAAGGTAGCTGAGGAGGATGTGTTCAAGATTCCGGGACCGATTGATTTGACTGTGCTCATGAAATTATATGGAGTAGAGGGCTATGACCGCTTAAAATATGTACAGCCTGTACCACAGCCGGTGCCTGAGATTGTGCCGGGAGAGGATATATTTGAAGCAATCAGAAAATCAGATATATTCTTACACCATCCATACCAGACCTTTGACCCCGTGGTTGATTTTATCAGACAGGCGGCAAAGGACCCTGATGTACTGGCAATAAAGCAGACCCTGTACAGAGTAAGTGGTAATTCACCGATTATCAGCTCACTTGCTCAGGCTGCAGAGAATGGCAAGCAGGTAACTGTACTTGTTGAGCTAAAAGCCAGATTTGATGAGGAACACAATATCGTTTGGGCAAAGAAGCTTGAAAAAGCAGGCTGCCATGTAATATATGGACTTGTAGGTCTGAAGACACACAGCAAGATAGCCCTTGTAGTCAGAAAGGAAGAGGATGGTATCAGACGGTATGTACATCTGGGAACGGGAAACTACAATGACTCAACTGCCAAGCTGTATACAGACTGTGGTATCTTTACCTGCAAGGAATCAATAGGAGAGGATGCAACAGCAGTATTTAATATGCTGTCAGGTTATTCTGAGCCAAGGTCATGGAATGAGTTGATACTTGCACCATACTGGCTCAGAGACAAATTCCTTTATTTAATCAAAAGAGAGATTAAGCATGTGAAGGAAGGCAAAGAGGGAAGAATTGCTGCCAAGATGAACTCTCTCTGCGACAGCGGAATCATTGCTGCCCTCTATGAGGCCT
>URLU01000142.1 GCA_900548765.1 uncultured Lachnobacterium sp. | reverse complement strand
TCAGCCTGCCATGCACAATCTGGAAACGGTTTGGATGGGCTGTGTATATGTCCAGCTTCTCAAACTCAAAGCCTCTTGCATACATCTCCTGAACTATACGCATATCCTTAAAGGTATCCTGCTCCTTCTTGGAAAGAGTGTCCTTGCGCTTCTTATAATCTGCCATATAGGCTTCCAGTCTCTCCTTGCCCTGGCACATAAGCTCATAGGAAAAACCAGTGGCTCTGATAGAAAAATACGCTGCATAGTATGCCAAAGGATAAAATACCTTACAGTATGCGATGCGCCATGCCATCATAACATATGCAGCAGCATGTGCCTTAGGGAACATGTACTTAATCTTCTCACATGACCAGATGTACCAGTCCGGCACTCCATGAGCCAGCATATCCTCCTTCCACTCAGGCCAGTCCTTGCACTTGCCCTTTGCCACCATTCCCTTTCGGACATTCTCCATAATCTTGAAGGCTCTCTCTGACTCAAGCCCCATTGAAATGAGGTAGGTCATGATATCATCTCGTGTACAGATACAGGTTGAAATAGTCGCTGTCCCTTCTTCAATCAGGGTCTGGGCATTTCCCAGCCATACATCAGTACCATGTGACAGTCCGGCGATTCGAATCAGATCAGAAAATTCCTTTGGCTGGGTGTCAATTAACATGCCCATGGCAAAGTCTGTACCAAATTCCGGAATGCCCAGTGCGCCAAGAGGCGTGCCATCTATGTCCTCCGGCTCTATGCCAAGGGCAGATGTATTCTGGAACAGGGACATGACAGCCTTGTCATCAAGCGGTATCTGTGTAGGATCCATACCTGTCAGATCCTGTAACATACGAATCATGGTAGGATCATCATGTCCGAGAATATCAAGCTTTAAGAGGTTATGGTCAATAGAGTGATAATCAAAGTGTGTTGTGGTGATATCAACAGTCATATCGTTTGCCGGATGCTGGACAGGGGTAAAGGTATTAATTTCCTCCCCCATAGGCAGAACGACAATTCCTCCCGGATGCTGTCCGGTAGTTCTTCTTACGCCTACACAGCCCTCTACGATTCTGTCAATCTCACAATTTCTCTTTCTGACACCACGCTCTTCATAATAGTTTTTGATATATCCAAATGCTGTCTTGTCAGCCAGCGTACCTATTGTACCAGCCTTAAAGGTCTGTCCTTCTCCAAAGATAACCTCTGTGTATTTGTGAGCCTTACTCTGATATTCACCTGAGAAGTTAAGGTCGATATCAGGCTCCTTGTTTCCCTTAAAGCCAAGGAAAGTCTCAAATGGTATGTCAAATCCCTCTTTAGTGAGAGGTTTGCCGCATTTAGGACATATCTTATCCGGCATATCACAGCCGCCTCGTCCTGAGTAGGCAAGCACCTCCTCCGAATCAAACTCACTGTATTTACAGTATTTACAAAGGTAATGTGCCCTGAGCGGATTAACCTCAGTAACACCAGACATGGTAGCGACAAAGGAGCTTCCTACGGAGCCTCGTGATCCTACCAGATAGCCGTCCTCATTTGACTTCCACACCAGCTTTTGGGCGATAATGTACATAACGGCATATCCGTTTGAAATAATTGAATTAAGCTCTCTGTCCAGTCTCTCCTTCACAATGGCTGGCAGCTCTTTGCCATACATCCTGTGCGCTTTGGTATAACAGATGTCTCTCAGCATATCATCTGAATTTAAAATGACAGGAGGACACTTATCTGGTCTTACCGGTGATATTCTCTCACACATGTCTGCAATTTTGTTGGTATTTGTCACCACGACCTCTTCTGCCTTGACACTTCCCAGATATTCAAATTCCTTAAGCATCTCCTCTGTTGTCCTAAGATAGAGAGGTGCCTGCTCATCTGCATCCTTAAAGCCCTTGCCAGCCATTATTATACGTCTGTAGATTTCATCCTCCGGATCTAAAAAATGCACATCACAGGTGGCAACAACAGGTTTGTTAAATTCTTCACCAAGTTTTACAATTCGCTTGTTGATTGCAATCAAATCGTCATTATCCGCAATAGGTGAATCCTCATCACGAACCATGAAGGCATTATTGCCCAGCGGCTGTATCTCCAAATAATCATAGAAGTTTACAAGCTTTGTAATCTCCTCCTGTGGACGTCCGTTAAGTATGGCCCTGTAGAGCTCTCCTGCCTCACAAGCTGAACCAATCAGAAGCCCGTCCCTGTACTTGATAAACTCTGACTTAGGAATCCTTGGACGCCTGTTGTAGTACTTGATATGGGCAAGGGATGTAAGCCTGTAGAGGTTTGTCCTTCCCTGGTCACAGGCAGCCAGAATTATAGCATGATAGGTAGGCATCTTCATGATATTGTTCACAGAGGATTTTGCCATATTGTTTACTGCATCAAGGGTTTCAACACCTCTGTCGTGAAGCATCTGTATGAATTTTACAAATATCTCCGCTGTGCATGCTGCATCATCCACAGCCCTGTGGTGGTGGTCCAGAGATATATTGAGTGCCTTTGCCACAGTATCAAGCTTAAATCTGTTAAGCTGTGGCAGCAGGACTCTGGCAAGTGCCACTGTATCTATTATAGTCGGCGTACACTCCATGCCCTGCAGCTCGCAGTTCTTTTTGATAAAGCTCATATCAAAGTCTGCATTGTGGGCAACCATGGTACAGCCCTGACAAAACTCCATAAACTCCGGCAGTATGTCCTCGATTACCGGGGCATCTATTACCATGTCATCGCGGATTGAGGTAAGCTGCTCAATTCTGAATGGTATAGGCACCTGTGGATTGACAAAGGTAGAAAACCTGTCCACAATCTTTCCATCTGTAACCTTTACCGCACCAATCTCAATAATCTTGTTTACATCCGGGCTGAAGCCTGTCGTCTCCAAGTCAAATACTACATAGTTATCATCTATCGACTGGTTATGACTGTTTTCTACTATATCCTTGGTATCGTCCACCAGATATGCCTCCACACCATAGATGACCTTGAACTTATCATCTACTGTATGGTTGGCATCCGGAAAGGCCTGCACATCACCATGGTCTGTGATGGCTATAGCCTTGTGTCCCCATTTCATGGCACGCTTTATGATGTCCTTGACATCAGAGACACCATCCATATCACTCATCTTGGTATGGCAGTGAAGCTCCACACGCTTGTCCGCGCTGTTGTCCATCCTGATTGTGGTAAAGTCTGATGTCTTCTTTATTCCCACAATAGAACCGATTGTTAAATCACTGTCAAACTTATCAATTGTGGCAACACCCTTTACCTTAAGGAACTTGCCCGGACTTATATCCTTCTCAAGCTCCGGCACATCCTCATTACGGGTAAAGACCTTTAGGACAATGGTATCGGTAAAATCTGTAAGCGAAAATATCATAATGGTCTTCTCATTTCTGATTTCTCTCTTGTCTACATTTAAGACCTTACCTCTGATGCAGACTTCTCCTATTGGTCCGTCAATTTTCTCTATATCAATCGGCTCATCATCAAAGCCCCTGCCATAGATTACGTCAGGATCATTGTCATATTTACGGCGGAATTCGCCCTTCTTTTCGAACTTACGCTCAAATTTCTTTTCTTCATTTTTGCCTGCTGAAGCTGATTTTTTATCGACAGATTTTGCAGGATTTCCTGCAGGCTTGGTATCATTTGACATACCAGCCTTCGAATCTGTTGTATTATCAACAAACATGCCCTGGTCATTTTTCTCCTCAGACGGCTTTTCTTCTGTCTCATCATTGCCATCCTTTAGGGCAAATTTTGTCCTTGAAATAATATTTTCGACTTCCTGCTGTATCTGCTTTTCTGAATTTTTACGATACTTGCTCTCCTCCGGCTGCCTGTACTCCACATTAATGTGAAAGTCAAAGCCACATCTCTCACATACCACCTTTTCCAGAAACTCCATGATTTCATTGGTTCTGGTCTTTGCGATAATAGTCTCATCAAGAGTCATGACCATATGGTAATCATCAGTGAACTTCATATCCGCGGTCCTTAAGAGATTGTACTCCAAGACGCTGTGCCTGTTTATCTCATCAAGTATACTGTCCTTGTATACATCCATAAGACTCCTGGGCGTATACTGCTCAGAAAGCTGATAGGACTCAATTATTGTCACTTTAAGATTCTTACCCTTAAATATCTGACCCTCAATGGCATTTTCCAGCTTCCAGATATTTTTCTTAAAGATAAGCCTTTTTGCACACAAATAAATGCGAATATGATCATGCTCATGATTCGCACTTATTTTTGTAACCTCAGCGTCATTTAAAAGCTCAGATATATCACTGTCAAGTTTTAGGGTAGGAAAAACTTCTTTAAAAGATTTCGCCAAAATTATTCACTCCAATTATCCAACTCGTATTTAAGGGCATCAAGCAGTTCGTTCTCAGGCACTTTCTTATAGACCTCCCCATGCTTGATGATGAGTCCTTCGCCTATTCCTCCTGCGATGCCTATATCAGCTTCCTTAGCTTCTCCTGGTCCATTTACAACGCAGCCCATTACCGCGACCTTGATATCAAGAGGATATCCAGCAACCATGGTCTCTACCTTGTTTGCAAGACCGATTAAGTCAATCTTTGTCCTTCCGCAGGTTGGACATGAAACAACCTCTATTCCGCCCTTTCTCAGTCCAAGCGTCCTTAGAATAAGCTTTGCCGATTTAATCTCCTCAAGTGGGTCTCCTGTAAGAGATACCCTGATGGTATCTCCAATTCCCTGACTTAAGATAAGTCCCAGGCCTATTGAGGATTTGATGTTACCGCTGATGAGAGTTCCGGCTTCTGTAATCCCCACATGGAGTGGATGGTCTGTCTGGGTCGAAATAAGCTCATGAGCCTTGACACACATAAGTACATCAGAGGACTTGATACTTATTACCAGATTATCGCAGCCCATGTCCTCTATCATATGTACCTTGTCCAATGCACTCTCAACTATTCCTTCGGCAGTTACACCGCCGTATTTTTCTACGAGGCTTTTTTCAAGTGAGCCGCTGTTAACACCTACACGGATTGGAATATTTCTCTCCTTTGCCACATCAACTACGGCCCGCACCCTCTCTGCTGAGCCGATATTTCCCGGATTAATTCTGATTTTGTCTGCCCCGTTTTCCATGGCTGCTATGGCAAGCTTGTAATCAAAATGGATATCTGCCACAAGCGGAATAGATATATATGGCTTAATCTCCCTGATTGCCAGAGCTGCCTCCATGGTAGGCACAGCGCAGCGGATAATATCGCAGCCTGCCTCTGTTAAAGCATTAATCTGTGCCACTGTTGCAGCCACATCCTCTGTCTTTGTATTTGTCATAGACTGTATAAGTATCGGATTGCCCCCGCCTATGACTTTATTTCCAATGTGTACTTCGCGTGTTTTCATATGTTATAGCTCCTAAATAAAAATCTTCTTTATATCATTAAACATAACAATAAACATCAGCAGGAATAAAAGAATAATGCCCACCAGATGTACATAACCTTCTTTTTCCGGATCAATTTTCTTTCGCCTGATTACCTCAACTATGAGAAATACCAGCCTTCCTCCGTCAAGGGCAGGCAGCGGCAGCAGGTTCATGACACCTAAGTTTGCCGACAAGAGTATTCCCCAGTTTAACATATTAAGGAAGGCATAAAAATAACCTGAATTTGATACGCTCTCATCATAGGTCTGACCAATATTCTGGACTATGCCCACCGGACCACTCAAATCATTTACACCAAACCTGCCTGTAAAGAGAAGCTTCAGGCTCTCAACTGTGCTGTATATCCAGTACTTGACCTCATAGGCACTGTAA
>URLU01000141.1 GCA_900548765.1 uncultured Lachnobacterium sp. | reverse complement strand
TGTCCCTGTCCGCCTGACAGCTCCACGCCATCCTCATCGTATTCCTTTCCGAATCGGCTGTGTATGCCCTCTGGAAGTGTATCTATTTTCTCCCTCATTCCAACCTCATCTATAAGATAGTTGACGCGGTTTTCATCTGCTCCGCTTTCTCTGCAGGAGATATTCTCTTCTATAGTAAAGTTAAAGAGCTTGTAATCCTGAAAGACTGCTGATATTACATTCATGTATGACAGGTAATCGTAGTCATATATGTCTCTGCCATTTACAAGAATCTCACCGCTGTCTGCCTTATACATGCGGCAGATTAGTTTTACCAGAGTGGATTTGCCCGCTCCGTTTAAACCTACTATGGAGATTTTCTCTCCCTTTTTCACTGCAAAGGACACATTTTTAAGCACCGGCTTTTCTGCCTTTGGATAGGTAAAGGACACATTTCTAAACTCAAGTGTCTCCACAATATCATCCATTGGCACTCCTCCATCCTCTATAGTCTCCTCCTTAAGAGCCATAAACTCCTGATATGGCACAAGGAACTGGCTGTTTTGCCATAAGCCAATAAGATTTTCTCCAAACTGGATTATGGTTGATGAAAATGTAATGGCTGATGATACATACATGGTCAAAGAGCCCAGTGTAATCCTTGAACCAAACATATCAGAAATAGTTCTGATTCCCACATATCCATAGGTAAATGCAGAAATAAATTCAGTTATAACTCCATTCGCACCATTCGCAAGTCCCATCTTTCTGTTAGCCACATCAAACTCGTCACAGGTTGTCTCATTACTCTGCCTGATTTTCTCCGTAACAAGCTTATCCATATGATAAAGTCTCAAATCCTTCTGGGCTGGCTTATCAGCGGCAACTCCTGCATAATATCCAAATATTCTGTTAATCGGAATAATGCGGTTCATCAGGGCAACCATAGTTCCTGAGGCAGCCTTAACAATAAGAATCATCAGGACAACCCCGATTGCTATGGCTGTCATAAGCACCGGTCCCAGTGTGAAGAGGATAACCATAAGTCCTGCAAGGGTGATTACTCCCTGCACTGTGTTTGCAATAAGTGTAATAATTGCCACAATTGCTGACTGGTTCTGGACTGCAAAGATTGCTCTCTCCTTCAGGTCCAGATAATAAGTATTCTCGAGATATGAATACTCCAGATTCATGATACGCTCACCAAGCTTTTCTACCATTACATTCTGAACCCACTCGTCCTTCACATCACGGTATTTCTGTAAGGAATCAGTGATAAAGGTCATAATGACGTTATTTGCCACGATACAGGCTCCAAATAAAATCAGTTTTTTCACATCCCTGCCACTGGTAAGTTCATCTATTAAAAACATAGGAAGTACCATGTTCAATATTATTTTTCCACCGCCTATAAGTCCGTTTAACAAAATCAAAAGTACATAGGCAGGCGACACCTTCCATACCTGTTTTACAAATGTCCATATGGTTTTCATACTGCTGCCTCCTCCTGATAGTATTTGCCCTGAATTACAAACATGTCATAGTACATACCTTTTTTTGCCATAAGCTCCTCATGGGTGCCATATTCCTTCACACCGCTTCCGTCAAAGAGTGCAATCTTGTCACAAAACTTGGTACTTGCAAGCCTGTGGGAAATGTATACTGCTGTCTTTCCCTCCACCAGTCTGCTGAAGTTCTCATAGATGTCGGCCTCTGCCAGGGCATCAAGAGCAGCTGTAGGTTCATCCATTATTACCATAGGTGCATCCTTGTATAAGGCTCTGGCTATGGCAAGCTTCTGTCTCTCACCGCCTGACAAATCCACGCCCTCTTCATCCACAATCTTAAGCATCATGGTGTCAAGTCCCTTTGGCAGCCCTGTAATTTTTTCTTTAAGTCCTACGCTGTCTAAGACCTCAAGCACTCTGTCCTCATCTGCATTTTCTGACGCTGCCACATTCTGCTTCACAGGAAAGGCAAGGATTGCAAAATCCTGAAATACTGTGCCAAACATGTCATAGAGAGTTTCCTTTTTGTAGTCGGTTATGTCTATGTCGTTTATGTATATGTGGCCGTTTGTAGGCTTGTAGAGCCCGCACATAAGCTTTACCAGGGTGGTTTTTCCTGCTCCATTTACACCTACAATTGCAAGACGCTCACCTCTTTTGATTGTGAAGTTAAAGTCCTCATATATGTATTTGTCAGTGTTAGGATACTTGAAATACATATGGTCAAACCTGATTTCCACAGAATCCGGCAGCTTGTCTGCCTCCCCCTCATTTATAAGGTCTGCATCCATGAGCCGGAAAAAGTCATCCACATACTGTCCCTCATTTCTGATAAATGCCAGGTCATTTCCCAGCTCCACCATCCTTGTCATCAGGGCTGAAATCAAAAACACATACATGGTAAAGGAGCTGATTGGCATGCCCTGACAGCTGTCATATATCAGGATTCCATACATTACAATATTTGTAAGCAGCATGGCTGCCATTCCAAGCAGTCCGTAGAGCCATTCCTTTTTCTTGATTTTTCCCATAAGACCTGTATACGCCTCAATCTCCATGCGGTAGTTTCTCAATATACGGTCTCTGAAATTAAAAATTCTGATGTCTTTTCCAAAAGTAAAATCATTGGTGGTGTTTCTGAAATACTTTATCCTGCGCCATGCCTTTGACTCAGCCTGCTTGTTGGCATAGCGGTAATTGTGAGCCATATTGGCTCCCCACATAACTGCTGCGGTATGGATAAAAAGCACCAGCACAATGATTGGATTTAAGCTGCATACCATAATTATCATTCCAATTACAGTAACCAGCTTTGCCGGAAACTTAACTAAATGATTGTATACTCCCTCAACTCCATTACTATTGTTGTCACAGGAACTGAGAGCCTTATTATACTCCTCCTGAAAGCTTGAATCCTCCACATAGCAGTATTCCATGTTTTGAAGCTTGTCTGCCATAGACTTCAGATAGCGGAGCCTGATTCTCATATTGGTGGATTCCAACACATTTGACAAATACTCTGACACCATTACCAGACAGCCTGCCAGACAGAAAAATATAATCATTGACCTTATAAGAGGGTTTATTGCTGCCTCTCCATATTTTTCAATTGTACCAATAGCAAGCTTTGGCAGGATAATTTCCATAAAAGGAAAAAGTCCTGCTGCCACAGCATAAATAACCATGCGGCTAATCTGTATTGGTTTTTCTTCTTTCAAAATACTAAGCATACGGCATACCATATGCCATGGCTCGTATTTTCCTTTGTTCTCCTTTTCCATAATTCCTCCTGATTGATAAACAAATCCTTATTTGTTAGACATATATCTAAATGCGAATTAGATAATTGTTTAATATTGGTTTTGATGTTATAATATCTTTAGATGGATGTCAATGTATTTTTAGATATTTATCTAATTTTATTTCGACATTTATCTAATATATGTTTGATTAACGTTTTTTACTATAATAATTAGGAGATTTTCATGGAGAAATATAATTTTCTATCCCTGTATCTGGCAGTAAGCTTCCTAAGCCAATTGTGCGAACAGGAAAGCCCTGCCCAGCAGCTTGCAAAAGCAGAAAAGGATTTTGGAATTGACAAGGACGACTTTCTAAAGGAAAAGGATGTCCCACTTAATCTGCTTACGCTGATGACCGAGGATTTTAAAAAAAATTACAAGGATGAGCTTGATAATATATATTTCTATTTTAGCAATGCCCAGAATGGGATGCAGCACGAGGCGCTAGCCTGGCTTGTCCTTTTGATAAGCCCAGATGAGCTTTTGACTTTTAAGTCTGTCAAAGACCTCAAGGACTTCCTCACAGGTCTGCCAGCAGATGAATATAGCAGGAGATTTTTCAACGTATTGCAGGATTACGACAATACCGCCTTGAAGGGTACCGCCAAAAGTGAGGATTTAGCAGCCCCTGCCCAGACCTTAGATGCAGTAGCTATAACCCGTTATATTCTGAAAATGGATTTACCAGACTCCCTGCTCTACCGCCTTGAAGAGATATATTTTAACCGTGAGGCACACATTGAAAAGCTGTGCTTCATCATAAATGAGGCCGTAAGCTTCATGAATAAATACATGGATGAATTGGAGCCGGTTATCAATGGCTTCTACGATTACTGGGGCAGGATTCAGGGAGACAGGAGCTTTTACCAGTTTATCACAGAAGATATCAGTTTTTTGTCTGGAATGGAGGAGTACAAGGGTGGCTATATGCTGGTTCCAAGCCTGCATTTTGCTGAGTTTTCCATGAGCATACCGGCAGATTCTGACAAGCGCAAGGCCGTATTATCCATAAGCCTGATGTATGGTGAGACCCTGTCTGTAAACGCCATGTTTGGTACAGCTTCTCCTGAGCTTTCCACGGAGCGTGCCATAAATGCCTTAAAGCTTTTAAGCGACAAGAGCCGGTTTGAAATCATGCGATACATCCACTCCCATAATGCCTACGGCAACGAAATTGCAGAGCATCTGGGACTTACAACAGCCACCGTGTCCCACCATATGAGTGCCCTGCTTGAGGCAAACCTTATAAGCCTTGAGCAGAAAAACGGCAAAATCTACTATCATATAAATAAGGATACACTGAGCCAGTATATAAATTTCTACGAAGAGAAATTATTATAATTTGGAGATAATATATGAATATAAAAACAGGAATTGACTATTTAAGCGAGGGCATAGCCCTCCTCACCTGCCTGGGCAAGGATCAGCCCCTGAAAAAATATATAGACAACTATCTGTATGAAGCCAATCTGGACAAAAAGGCTTTTTATGAAGAGAGAAAAGAGGCACTGGATTTCCTCTTTCAGGTGGAAAAGGAAGCCCAGAAAGAATTTAAAAAAGACCAGGATTTGATTGCCTATTACTTTGGTTCATCATATGAAGATGAAAAGACGGATTGTATCGGGCGTATTATTCTGCTATGGGAGGAGTTTGACCACCCTGATTCTCTAACTCTGGAAGAATATAAGAAACACCTCGTAGAGCTTAGTGATGAGGAATATTACATAGACTTTGGCACCAAAATACAGTTTTTTAATGACAACTTCCGCAATTACGATACAGAAGATGAGTCAGCTGACAAGGAAGCAGTACTGACTTCAATTGTAAATTCCGAGTTTACGGAAAAGCAAAAACTATTGTTCACAGATGCCTTAGTCAACCATGCTGAGCATCTGCAACAATTATTCGCTTTGATAGAAAAGGCAGTTTCTCTGCTGCAAAAGCATGAAAATAAAATTTTATCCCTGTATACTATATTTACAAATTACTGGGAAGGCAAATTTGATGGTCAGGATCCTGTTGAATATTTCTGTGGTGACAACGAGGATATGCGAAGGGTAATTTGTGGTAATCCATTTGGGCATATTATAACAATTGAACTTTTCCATCCATTTATGAAGGGTTTTAATACATCAACAGATGAGAATGGCTTCCTCACTCCAATTGTCATGCCAATGGGAATATTATATTGTGATGCCTTTCCTCTCGATTATAGAATTGATGGAAAAAGTAACTTAGATATTACAGTGCTTTATTTATCAGTCCTCAAACAGATAAGCCATGAGAGCCGTTTTGAAATTCTATCCTACACAAGAGATAGGGAAGCCTACGGAAATGAGCTTGCTGAGCATCTGGGGCTCACAAATGCTACTGTGTCCCATCATACTTCTCTGCTTCATGGGACAAATCTGCTTAAAATAAATCCTATGGGCACCCAGGTCTTATACTCTTCCAACAGGGAAACAATTAAAAACTGCCTTGATTTTCTAAAAAAAGAGCTGCTTTGATGCAGCTCACTTTTTCTAGTCCTCATGCAGCAGCAATTTACGATATGAAAAATCAATCGCAAATGCTCCAAGTGG
>URLU01000140.1 GCA_900548765.1 uncultured Lachnobacterium sp. | reverse complement strand
TGCATGCCATGGGAGGATATAGAGGCAGGAAAATATACTGATAGAATAAATATTATTTCTTCACTTATACATCTGAGATACAGTGAGCCTCTGCTAAAGAGCAGAAACTTCCATTTTCCAAATGATGTCAGTGATGACCCAAGGGTTATACAGTTCAGAAAAGTGGACTGGGAGGATCAGTATGTTGAGGTTATAATCAACTGCTCAGATGCTGATATTGAGGTGCCGGCTAAGGGTGAGACTCTGTTTGAGAGACATTACATTGATACCGCTCTTTTACAGAATGGCATACTTATTAGAAAGATTAAAAAATAAATAATTATAGAAAGAAAAGGTGCATAAATGGCAAAATATGAGTTGATAAAGCAGGAGGGCAGAGCCAAGCGTGGTGTTTTCCACACTGTGCATGGAGACATCCAGACTCCTGTATTTATGAATGTTGGTACAGTCGGTGCCATCAAGGGAGCTGTATCTACAGACGACCTTAAGACAATCAAGTGTCAGGTGGAGCTGTCAAATACTTATCATCTCCATGTCAGAACAGGGGACAAGCTGATAAAGGAAGTCGGTGGACTTCACAAATTTATGGTATGGGACAGACCAATCCTTACTGATTCAGGCGGATTTCAGGTGTTTTCACTTGCCGGACTCAGAAAGATTAAGGAAGAGGGAGTATATTTTAATTCCCACATAGATGGCGCAAAAATATTTATGGGACCAGAGGAGAGTATGCAGATACAGTCAAATCTGGGCTCTACGATAGCGATGGCATTTGACGAGTGTCCATCCAGTGTGGCAGACAGACAATATGTGACAGACTCTGTAAACAGGACAACCCGCTGGCTGGAGCGCTGCAAAAAGGAAATGGCAAGACTCAACAGCCTTGAGGATACAGTAAACAAAGAACAGCTTTTGTTTGGAATTAATCAGGGAGCAATCTACGAGGATATCCGAATTGACCATGCCAAGAGAATATCGGAGCTGGATTTGGACGGATATGCAGTAGGAGGACTGGCAGTAGGAGAGACTCACGATGAGATGTATCATATACTTGATGAGACTGTGCCTTACCTTCCGGTAGACAAGCCAACCTACCTGATGGGAGTCGGAACCCCTGCAAATATTTTAGAGGGTGTGGAGAGAGGAATCGACTTCTTTGACTGTGTATATCCATCCAGAAACGGACGACATGGGCATGTATACACAAAATTTGGCAAGCTGAATCTCTTTAACCAGAAGTTTGAGAAGGACATGCGTCCAATCGAGGAGGGCTGCCAGTGCCCAGCCTGCAGGACTTATTCAAGAGCCTACATCAGACACCTGCTCAAGGCAAAGGAAATGCTTGGCATGAGACTCTGCGTGCTTCATAACCTGTATTTCTACAACAATATGATGGAAGAAATCAGGGATGCCCTGGATAATAGCAGATTTGCTTCCTTCAAGGATGATATGCTGTACACTATGACTCATGGCGAATAAATTTATATAAAGAATATAGAATGTGTAATTAATGAAACAAATAGCAGGATATTATAAAATAATTCTTAAATAATATCATAGACTCAAATTTTACTTGATGATTTGTAGCGAGTTGTGTAGAATAACAATAGTATTTTTAATTAGGAGGACAAATTGATATGTCAATTTTAGCAGAAGCTACAGCAGGTGTAGCCGGAACATTTGGAATGATTGCCTGGTTAGTAATCTTATTTGTAATTATGTATTTCCTTATGATTAGACCACAGAAGAAGGAGCAGAAGAGAAAAGAACTTATGCTCAACGATATAGCAGCTGGGGACACAGTTCTTACTACTTCAGGATTCTATGGAACAATCATTGATATTGAGGATGACACAGTAATCGTTGAGTTTGGAAATAACAAAAACTGCAGAATCCCAATGCAGAAGGCAGCAATCGCTGACGTTGAGAAGGCAGACGCAGGAGAATAATGCAGCATTAAAGAGATGAGTCCAGGGGGCTTGTCTCTTTTTTATCGTATAACAAGAGTACGATGAGTAACACAGACTGCAAGCTAGCTTGCAAGGCTGTGTTGCGAAATCGGACTCTCTAACCAACCGAACCTGCCACTGGCAGCTTCTCTGGATGCATGGCAACGAAAAGCGAGAATCTTAGTTGCGAAGCAACGGAAAAGCAGCGGAGCTGCGGGATTCGAGCTTGTAGTTAGAGGTTATACGATACTTAACTATATATGCCTAGAATAATACATCACGCATTTTATAATGCAGGGTTATGAAAAATATAAAAAAGTAAAATGCCTAATAATGTTGAAATGTACACTTTATTGCTTTAAGATATTAAATAGTAAATTTCAGAAAAGGGGTAACTTTTATGGATTGTAATATTGGCGTGATTTCAGGAGATGGCATTGGACCTGAGATAGTTGCAGAAGCAAAAAAAGTATTAGATAGTATTGGAAATAAATACGGACACAAATTCAATTATACTGAGATTCTTATGGGAGGCTGCTCTATAGATGCAACAGGAGTTCCTCTTACAGATGAGGCAATTGAGACAGCACGCAAATCAGATGCGGTGCTTATGGGTTCAATCGGTGGCAATACAGCCACATCACCATGGTATAAGCTGGCACCGGAATTAAGACCAGAGGCAGGACTCTTAAAGCTTAGAAAGTCACTTAACTTATTCGCAAACTTAAGACCTGCTTATCTGTACAAGGAGCTTGCAGCAGCATGTCCACTCAGAGCTGACATAATCGGAGATGGCTTTGACATGATGATTATGAGAGAGCTTACAGGAGGTCTTTACTTTGGGGCAAGAGAGACCAGGGAAGTAGACGGACTGGTGACAGCAACAGACACACTTACATATAATGAAAATGAAATCAGACGTATTGCAAAGCGTGGCTTTGACATTGCCATGAAGAGAAGAAAGAAAGTGACATCAGTTGATAAGGCTAATGTGCTTGATTCTTCAAGACTCTGGAGAAAGATTGTGGAGGAAGTTGCAGCAGACTATCCAGAGGTAAAATACGAGCATATGCTTGTTGACAACTGTGCAATGCAGCTTGTAAAGGATCCAAAGCAGTTTGACGTGATTTTGACAGAAAACATGTTTGGCGATATATTATCAGATGAAGCCAGTATGGTGACAGGCTCAATTGGAATGCTTTCATCTGCCAGCTTAAATGATACCAAGTTTGGTCTCTATGAGCCAAGCGGTGGTTCAGCACCTGATATTGCAGGAAAAGGCATAGCAAATCCTATTGCAACTATTTTATCAGCAGCTATGATGCTTAGATATTCCTTTGATTTGGATAAGGAGGCTGATGTAATCGAAGCCGCTGTAAAGCAGGTACTTAAAGAGGGCTGCAGGACAATCGATATTATGCCACAGCCGGGTGAGTCAAAGGAGGGCATCACTCAGGTTGGCACAGCACAGATGGGAGATTTAATAGCTGAGAGAGTCTAGCGCACAAATAAAGTGGAAAAAGGAGATAAAAGTATGATAAGTGATAACGCAAGAGCTGGTATGCAGCAGGCACCGGCAAGAAGCTTATTTAATGCACTGGGATTCACACCAGAAGAAATGAAAAAGCCAATGGTAGGTATTGTAAGCTCATATAATGAGATTGTACCAGGCCATATGAATATAGACAAAATTGTGGACGCTGTAAAGCTTGGTGTAGCAGAGGCTGGCGGAGTGCCGGTTGTATTTCCGGCTATAGCAGTATGTGATGGAATCGCAATGGGACATATAGGCATGAAGTATTCCCTTGTAACCCGTGATTTGATTGCAGATTCTACAGAGTGCATGGCACTTGCCCATCAGTTTGACGCACTTGTAATGGTGCCAAACTGTGATAAAAACGTACCGGGACTTCTGATGGCAGCAGCAAGACTTAATCTGCCAACAGTATTTGTATCAGGAGGACCAATGCTTGCAGGACATGTGCAGGGCAAAAAGAGATCGCTTTCTTCTATGTTTGAGGCTGTTGGTTCTTATGCGGCAGGAACTATGACAGAAGAGGATGTATGTGAGTATGAGAATAAGGTATGTCCTACCTGTGGTTCATGTTCTGGAATGTACACAGCCAACTCGATGAACTGTCTGACAGAGGCACTTGGAATGGGACTCAGAGGAAATGGTACTATTCCAGCAGTTTATTCAGAACGTATCAGACTGGCAAAGCATGCCGGCATGGCTGTTATGGATATGTACAACAAGGGAATCAAGGCTCGTGATATTATCACAAAGGATGCCATCATGAATGCCCTTACAGTTGATATGGCTCTGGGATGTTCAACAAACTCTATGCTTCATCTGCCTGCAATCGCACATGAGATAGGCTTTGATTTTGACATCAGCTTTGCAAATCCAATCAGTGAGAAGACACCTAACCTCTGCCACCTGGCACCGGCAGGACCTACATATATGGAGGACTTAAACGAGGCTGGTGGTGTATGGGCTGTTATGAAAGAGCTTGCTGATATAGGACTTTTAAATACAGACTGTATGACAGTTACAGGCAGGACTGTAGGAGAGAATATTGCAAACGCTGTAAACCTGAATCCAGAGGTTATCCGCCCTGTTGACAATCCATATTCCAAGACAGGCGGGCTTGCAGTACTTAAAGGAAATCTCGCACCGGATGGTTCAGTTGTAAAACGTTCTGCTGTAGTTGAAGAGATGATGGTTCATGAAGGACCAGCAAGAGTGTTTGACTGCGAGGAGGATGCAATCGCAGCTATAAAGGGCGGAAAGATTGTAGAGGGTGACGTGGTAGTCATCAGATACGAGGGACCTAAGGGAGGACCTGGTATGAGAGAGATGCTTAATCCTACATCTGCAATCGCAGGAATGGGACTTGGAAGCTCTGTAGCCCTGATTACAGATGGACGTTTCTCAGGAGCCAGCCGTGGAGCGTCAATAGGACATGTGTCTCCAGAGGCAGCAGTTGGCGGACCGATTGCACTTGTTGAGGAGGGCGACATCATCAGGATTAATATTCCGGAGATGACTCTTGAGCTTGATGTATCGGATGAGGTTCTGGCAGAGAGAAAAGCCAGATGGCAGCCAAGAGAGCCAAAGGTTACAACAGGCTATCTTAAGAGATATGCATCACTGGTTACATCTGGAAACAGGGGAGCAATTCTTGCACTTCCGGGAGAACAGAATGCATAAGGCAGAGCCTAAAAAAATTAAAGAGGATTAGGAATATGCAATTAACAGGATCACAGATTATTATAGAGTGTTTAAAAGAACAGGGTGTAGATACAGTTTTCGGCTATCCGGGTGGAGCTATTTTAAATGTATATGATGAGCTTTACAAGCATCCTGAAATAAAGCATGTGCTGACCAGCCACGAGCAGGGGGCAAGCCATGCGGCAGACGGATATGCCAGAAGCACAGGAAGAGTCGGAGTGTGTATGGCTACATCGGGACCGGGAGCTACAAACCTTGTTACAGGAATAGCAACAGCCTACATGGATTCGATTCCGGTAGTGGCAATCACCTGTAACGTAACAGTTCCACTTCTTGGTAAGGACAGCTTTCAGGAGGTGGATATAGCAGGAATAACAACTCCTATTACAAAGTATAGTTTTATTGTGAAGGATATAAACAATCTTGCAGCGACAATAAGAAGAGCTTTTGATATTGCAAGAAAAGGACGCCCGGGTCCGGTTCTTGTGGATATTCCAAAGGATGTGACAGCCCAGAAGACTGAATATAAGAAGGCGGATATTATTTTCCCGGCACCTAAGACTGAGTTCCTCACAGAGGATGTAATTGGCAGGGCGATAGGACTTATAGAAAAATCCAAAAAGCCATACATATTCGTAGGTGGTGGAGCAGTTCTTTCGGGAGCAAGCGAAGAATTAAAGAAATTTGTA
>URLU01000139.1 GCA_900548765.1 uncultured Lachnobacterium sp. | reverse complement strand
CTGACCATCATAGGTCTGTTCGGGATTTTGGTGATGACAGTCAGTTTTCTTGACTCAAACCTCTCGTTGAACTCCCCACCGGTCTGATACAAAAGCTCCACCATGTTGATTGTCTGTATATCCAGCTTGATATTTCCCGTACTTATCTTTGAAGCCTCCACCAAATCCTCTGTGAGCTGCTTGAGTCTCTGTGATTTTTCATCGAGAATCCGTATGTAGTTCTCAGCATTTTCGTTGTCCAGATTCTCCCTCTTTAAAAGCTCCACATAGTTAACTATTGAGGTAAGAGGTGTCTTTATGTCATGGGATACGTTTGTAATCAGGTCTGCTTTCATTCTCTCGGTCCTGACCCTGTCCTCAACTGCATTGTAGAGACCATCTCTGATGTGGTTTACAGCCTCCGCCAGTTCCTTATTGTTTCCGTGAAAATCATCCACGTCAAGCCTTGTGTCCAGAGCCCCTGTAGCAATGAGCTCTATGGCATTTTGTATCTGCTTGTTCTCCCTGGCGTTTCTGGTTGTGATATGGAGTTTGCTGTCCACCGACAGGCTTTTAAAAAAATCATAGACCATGTATACAATACTGTTAGTCCATAGGATATTTCCCTTTATTTTCCTGATTATGCTGTTGTAAAAGGCCAGAAATGCAATATCAAAAATGTACGCCACTGTACCTACCGTTATCATAAGACCTGCGAAATCAAAGTTAATCTGCCGCACCTTGCCCGCTATCATGCAGATGCACACGATTATCACTGTAAAAATTATAAGCAGGATGTCAGAATATATCTTATCCACAAAATTGTAATAGATTGCCGGGTCGTCAGATGACTTTCTTCCTGTCACATTTGTCAGATACGCAAGGACTACAAAGCTGCCGGTCAGCCCTATTATTGCCAGTACCGTATAGTTTATACTCTGTGAATACATTCTTTTTTTTATACAATAATCTGCCGCGTATATTCCAGCCATCATCATTATGGCAAACAGTTGATGTATCAGTATCGCAGCGGCTTTTTTGCCAATCGTGTATTCCTTCATCGGCTCTCCTCTATCTTATATCCAACGCCCCACACTACCTTTAAATATCTTGGGTCTTTTGGATTAATCTCGATTTTTTCTCTTATATGACGTATATGGACTGCCACTGTGTTATCTGCTCCGATGGCTTCCTCATTCCATATGCTCTCATATATCTGGTTTATGGAATATACCTTGCCTTTATTTTTCATGAGAAGTAAAAGTATATTGTACTCAATCGGTGTGAGCCTGACCTCCTCGCCGTCAACCATTACCTTTTTCAAATCGTCATTTATTACCAGGCCGCCTGTCTCATAGATTGTGTCCTTGGTTTCCTCCACATTGGACAGGGTGGTGTAACGCCTGAGCTGGGACTTGACACGGGCTACCAGCTCAAGAGGATTAAAAGGCTTTGTCACATAGTCGTCTGCCCCTACATTTAAGCCCAGTATCTTGTCTGCGTCCTCGGTTTTTGCTGACAATATTATAATAGGTATGCTGCTTGCCTTACGAATCTGAAGGGTTGCCCTGATTCCATCCAGCTTTGGCATCATCACATCTATGATGAGCAGGTCGATTTTCTTGCTCTGCATTATGGCGAGGGCTTCCTCTCCATCGTAGGCTTTCTCGACCTCATAGCCCTCCTGTATCAGGTATATCTCTATGGCTTCAACTATTTCCTTATCGTCGTCACATACAAGTATTGTCATGTTGTCCTCCTAATCCACTATTTAGTCTTATAATAGCAGACTTATCAACATTTGTTTCTTAAAAATTGTTTAAAAATGGGATTGTTTACGGATATCATGCGGGGATAGGCAGAATTTGTGACGAGTTACGGATATAAGATTTTCTAAATGCTTTGATTTGATTGGTCTATGCTTGACACAACCGCTCGAACCGACAAAACCTGCCACTGGCAGCTTTTGCTGGACACTTTGGTGCATTCGCCATCCATGGCTCAAGTCTCACTCTCGGCAACGTCCTGTTGCCGAGTTGTTGAGAAACGTACAAAGCATTAAGAAAATCTAATATCCTGCACAAGTCACAAATTCTGCCTATCCCCGCATGATGTCCTACTGCTTACAAGTTTTCTACTTGAATACCAATTGAAGCTGCTTTGGCAGCTTCTCTGGTATTCTGAGATTTTTGTATTTTCTCTATAATTATAATTTTCCTTATAAAAATAAAAATGACATACAGTTGTTTTGCAGGGTAAAATGTTTATCACCATTTTTTCTGCAAAATATACTGTATGCCATTCTTCACATGAGCTTTTATATTAGTCTTTGTTTACAAGGCTCCTCCACATCTTATGGATTCCTTCCGTGATTTCCTTGGTCTCCTTTGATGCCCTGGCTTCTTTCTCTGCCTGGGCTTTGAAGTACTCTGCGTCCAGCTGGGCACTTAGGTCTGGATCCTGTTTGTATTCCTCTGCCTTTTTCTGGTAGTCAGGATTTATGTGGATTTCTATTTCCTGCTTTGCTGGTTTTTCATCTACTGTTGTCTGCTCTGCAGGTTCTTCTGTGCCTTCGTCGATTGAATAACCCATCTTTTCGAGGTATTCGGTGTTGACCTTTATCTCAGTCTGCCTGTTGGCATATATATTCTTCTCTCTGAGGATTTCTTTCTTTTCCCTGCCGGCTTCCTTCTGCTTCTGAATTTCCCTGTTCCTGTCCTCTATGATAGTCAGGTACTTCTCTGTGTCCACCAAATCCTGAAGGGTGGCTTTCAGCTCAAGCTGGTTTTTCTTGATGAGCTTCTCCTGCTCCTTGACCTTATTATTCATCTGCTCATACAGCTGCTGCATTGATTCGTTCGTATTGTGAACCATCTCCCAGGTCCTGTTTAAGGCTTCCTCTGTATACAGGACTGATGCGGCATACACGTCCTCTGCCTTGCGGCTTGCATCCCAGACTATCTCATCACCCTTTTTCCTGAACTCACGCTCTGCCCTGTCTCTGCTCTGCTGGGTCAGCTCGTACTCGTCATATATATCGTAAATGCTCCTGTTTAAGTCATTTAACAAGTCAAGCATCTCTTTCTTATCAACTATTACCTTGCTAGGCTCCTTATGATAAGGTTCACTTTTTGACAATAATTTATGTATCTGTCTTAAAATCTTTTCTGTTGAATCATGTGCACTCATTTTATTCACCTTTTCCATTAAACCTGTTTTTATTTTACATAATTACTTGTTAAAGGTAAATATTTTATTGTATATTTGTGTGCTTATATTTTTCATGCATAATAATCTGCCTGGGTATTATACATTTTTGCATACAATCCATCCTTTTCCATGAGAGTATTATGAGTCCCCTCCTCCTCTATTCTGCCATTGTTTAAAACTATTATCCTGTCACAAAACTTACAGCTGCTCATCCTGTGAGAAATATAAATAGCTGTTTTATCTCCAACTAGAGTATCAAAATTCTCATAAATACCAGCCTCCGCTACAGGGTCAAGGGCTGCCGTGGGCTCATCCAGTATGACAAACGGTGCGTCCTTGTATAAGGCTCTTGCTATGGCAAGCTTTTGGGACTCTCCCCCTGATAATGCCACGCAGCTATGTTCTCTTTCAGGAAGTCTGCCTGTCAGCTCTGACAGGCCTGCCTGATCTATTACCTTCATGATTTTCTCTCTATCCACTTTCTCACTGGCCGCTATATTTTCATCTATTGGAAAATCAAATACTGAAAAATCCTGAAACACCACTGAAAATATCTGCACATACTCATTATAATCATATTTCTCTATATCTATACCATTTAGTCTTATCTCTCCAGCTGTTGGCTCGTACATCCTGAGTAACAGCTTAACCAATGTGGTTTTTCCGGCTCCATTCAGTCCTGCCAGGGCAAGCTTTTCTCCAATTTTAAAATCCAAATTTATATCCTTTAATATATATTTGTCAGAACCCGGATACTTAAATGATACATTGTGAAAAGACAATTCATATCTGTTATCATCTCTTTTCTCTATTGGAAGACTTCCGTCATAATGCATATCTGGCTGCTTTATAAATTCCTCATAGGTTTTTATGTACTCATTACAGTATGTAATCTGATTGTATTTTGATATGGCATTCTGTACACTTGTCATCATTGTAATTATTGCGCCTGCATACATAAGAACATCACCTGTTGATATAGCTTGTGATACTGCCATCACAGACACATATATGTATATATACCCCGCAAGAAGCTGAACCATAAGTGTAAACCCGGCATTACTTTTTCCTATAAAAATACCATAATCTGTAAATGACCTGCCTACCATTCCACCCCTTTTGGCCTTTGCTCCCAGATACTCTTTCATATTGTAAAGACGTATGTCCTTTGCAAAGCTTTCATTTCCTATTATGGAACCAAGGTAAGCTCCCTCGGCATTTGCCTTCTCATTCTGTCTGCTTATCTCTACCTTACGCTGCCCCACCTTCTTGGATATTATAAAATTCATCCAGAATGACAGGCCAAACAGAGCTATAAGTATAATTGTCATAATAAGAGACTGCATTATGCCGCTGCCGGATGATGCCTGTACAATCAGCATAATCAGAAATATAAAGGCAAATACAATCTTTATCAGATGCTGGAAATATTCGTATATATTTTTTAACTGATCCGTTACACTGCCTGAGCTTATCTCTCCGTTCTGCAGTTTTCTGAATGATAAAAGAGTATCCTCTTTTTCAAATTCCCCATACTCCATGCTGAATGCCTTTTGGACAGTCCTCTTTCTTGTTTCATCCCTGCTAGGGTCAGCATATTGGTTAAATATCTGATTGCATGCCTGATATGTCATATTTATAATCCAGACAACTCCTATCATTATAAGTGTCATCTTAACTGCCCCACTATAGTCTTTAAGTAGCAGCATATCTATTATTCTTGCATACAGTATGCTATTTACATACGCTGCTATAGCTGCGCATATTGAGCCCACAACAATCACAGCCTCAATGATTTTGTACCCTTTTGTCTGAAATATAAGGTACTTCCACATTTGCCTAATTGACATCAGCTTCACCTCCATCCCTGTAATACCTGCTCTGCAGTTCAAACAATTCTGAATATTTTCCCTGATTTTTCATAAGCTCTTCATGGGTACCCTGCTCTATTATCCTGCCTTTATCAAGCATGATTATCTCATCGCAGAATCTCGTGGAGGCCAGTCTGTGTGAAATAAAAAGGGATGTTTTTGCCATAAGAGCCTCACTGTATATCTGATATATCTCCGATTCGCCTATGGCATCTAGGGCTGCTGTTGGCTCATCCAGCAATATTAATGAAGGATTTCTGTACAATGCCCTGGCAAGTAAAAGTCTCTGTATCTGACCTCCTGACAGACTCTGACCATCTGCTGCCAGATCCTTTCCCAGGTATGTATGAAGCCCTTGGGGCAGCTCTCTTATCAGCTGGTAAAGACCCGCCTGCTTAATACATTCCCACAGTTTGTCCTCATCCCACTCTTCACATAATGCAATATTCTCACCTACTGTGTATGAGGTTATAAAATAATCCTGAAAAACTGCTGCCTGATGCCTATAGTATTCTTCCAAATCCAGTTCTTTCGTGTTAACTCCATTTACATATATATCACCTGATGTTGGCAGGTACAGGCCTGAGATAAGCTTTACCAGTGTTGACTTGCCTGCCCCATTTAATCCTACCAGTGCCTTATGCTCATGGGCCTTTATCTCAAAGGAGATATTATTAAGTACTGGCTTTTGGGCTCCCTTATACTTAAACGTCACATTTTTAAATATGATTTCTATCGATTCAAATCCATTCTCAGGAATGGTTTTCTCATTTTTATCATCTACACTACAGTCAAGATAATTTCTTATGTCGCATATCTGTGAATTACACTGCTTCGTCATCACTCCATTGCTTGTAATCCCTGCAAACCATTGTGAAAAGCCAGAAATTATA
>URLU01000138.1 GCA_900548765.1 uncultured Lachnobacterium sp. | reverse complement strand
AGAAAGAGATTTAAGGAAAATGCAGTTTTTCCGGGTCTTATAGAGAAGTCTGACAAGATAGACCAGGAGACAGCTAACAATAAAAATATTGCAAGAGCCATAAGCCATGCTACCTGTACAACAGCTCATGACTTAAATGCAGCAGCAATCGTAACTGTCACAAAGTCAGGAAGCACAGCCAGAATGGTATCACGTTTCCGTCCGGCCTGCGACATCATAGGCTGTTGTCTCACAGACAAGGTATTCAGACAGCTCAACCTGTCATGGGGTGTAACACCTGTACTTCTTCAGGAAAAGAGTGATTTCTTTGAACTTATCGAGCATGCATCCTGTGTATGCAAGACCCAGGGGCTGCTCAAGAGTGGCGAGACTGTTATATTTACAGCAGGAGTTCCAATCGGAATGAAGGGGGCTACTAACATGATAAAGGTACACACAATCAATTAATACAGAAAATATTTGGTATACAAAATGCCCTTTCTACAGGATAGACTGCCGGTAGAAAGGGCATTTATTATGTCTGATTTCATTTGGAATAGGAAACTTCAGTCTGCTCAAAGGAGGGCAGCTGTTCCGCAAGCTTCTGCATCCTCTCATCTGCCTCTGCCATAAGCTCAGAACACCGTCTCAGCTCATTGTGCATTTCATCTGTAAACTCAACGTCCTTTTTGTAGCGGAGCTGATGTTCTGTGCTTGCCCAGAAATTCATGGCAATTGTCCTAAATTGCATCTCCACCGGCACCTGTGCCTTGTGGTCTGAGAAATAGACATCTACCATGATGATGAGGTGGAGACTTCTGTAGCCATTTGGCTTAGGATTTTTTATGTAGTCCTTTACCTCAATGAGCGTCACGTCCTGCTGGCTTGTCAGCATATTGGCCACGCTGTACACATCTGATATAAAAGGGCAAATGACCCTGACACCCGCTATATCGTGGAGATTTAACATCATGTTGTTGAGAGTCAGTGGTATGTTTTTACGTTTCATTTTCTTGGTGATGCTGTCTATGGATTTAACCCTGCTTTTTATATTTTCAATCGGGTTCCTGTCATTGCCAAACTTGAATTCATTGTTTAAAATCTGAAGCTTGGCAGTTATTTGCTGTATACCAGCCTCGTAGAAAAACATAATCTGCTGATACTGGTTTTCTATGGACATAAATGATGTACCAGAAGGAAGGAAAATGTCATCCCCATCCGCACTGACCACAATATCTATTTTTTCTTCATTAGTGCTGCCAGAATTGTTGTATGAAATCTGGCTCAATATATCTGTCATAAAATATACCCCCGTAAATCTTATGAATACATTTTAACATATATTCCCATTAATAAATCTAATGTTATTATTAATTTTGTGTAAAGAAAATCAAGCCAGATATTTAATAATTCGCATAGTGTAATTTTGTATTGTAGAAGAGCGGGGGAGTGGGATATAATGAGCGTAGGCAACGAGACGTGCCAAAAATGATAAACATGACAGCGATGTGCTTGCACAAGAGCTGTCATGTTCATCATTTTTGATAGGGCGACTGCCCGTACAGCCCATGGAACTCCGTTCCATGGGCTGAGCACGTCGGATAAAAAGCCGATATAATAAGCAAAGCAAAATTATACCGTAAGCAAGCCACCCAGCCCGCCGGATAAAAAGCCGATATAATAAGCGAAGCGAAATTATATCGTAAGCAAAGCGCAAACCGCAAAGCTGCTGGTGGCTGTAGTAATAAATGAAGGATAGGATATAGTAAGGATAGAACTAACATGAAAAAAGAATTGAATACAATAAAAGGCAAAGAAAAAGATACAGATATTATAAACGAAAGTAATTTGGATGTAGACAATAAAGGAACAGATGATACAAGTGTGGAGCCTTTAGCTACAGACAATCAGGCTCAGGAACCCGCCCCAGTCCACAAACGCCGTGTGAGATACAGGGGCACCCATCCCCGCACCTTCGAGGAAAAATACAAGGAGCACAATCCTGAAAAATATGCAGATACAATCGCCAAGGTAATCAGCAAGGGAAGTACTCCTGCCGGCATGCACATTTCTATTATGGTGAAGGAAATCCTTGACTTTTTACAAATTAAGCCGGGACAGAAAGGTCTGGATGCTACTCTGGGCTATGGCGGTCATACCAGAAAAATGCTTGAGCAGCTTAAAGGTGAAGGACATATGTATGCACTTGATGTAGACCCGATTGAAATCGTAAAGACCAAGGAGAGACTTGCAAAGGCAGGTTTTGGCGAGGACATTCTGACTATTATAAAGACCAATTTTGCAAATCTGTCTGATGTTGCAGGGGAGCATGGACCTTTTGATTTTATGATGGCAGATTTGGGAGTGTCTTCAATGCAGATTGACAATCCGGAGCGAGGCTTTTCTTATAAGATAGATGGACCGCTGGATTTGCGTCTTGACCCGGAGCATGGAGTTTCCGCGGCGGAGAGGCTTAGGGAGCTCAGTCAGGATGAAATCGAGGGCATGCTGGTTGAAAACTCGGACGAACCATATGCGGATAAGATTGCTGCTGAGGTTATAAAGACTTACAGAAGAGGTCAGAAAATTGAGACAACCACGGATTTTAAGAATGTGATTGAAAATGCCTTAGCATTTTTACCTGATAATAAGGAAAAGAAGGACCTTGTAAAAAAAACCTGCCAGCGTTCATTTCAGGCACTGCGTATAGATGTGAACAGTGAGTTTGAAGTGCTTGAGGCATTCCTTGAGGCTCTGCCGGATGCTCTGGCAAGTGGCGGAAGAGTTGCGATTCTGACCTTTCATTCAGGAGAGGACAGGCTGGTTAAGAAAACCTTTAACAGACTGCTTAAGGCAGGCGTATTTTCAGAGGTGTCCAAGGATGTTATAAGACCAAGCGCGGAGGAATGTGCGCAAAACGGCAGGGCAAGGTCTACTAAGATGAGATGGGCGGTTAAGGCATAATAATAATTGCGCCAATAATAATTGATTTAGAATAATCGATTTAGCCCGAATGAAGAGATGATGAAATAAAGAAACAATGAAATGCTGCGTATTAGATTTGGACTTTTTTGTGGAAAAGAGAGCATTTTGATGCTAAAAATGGACGATTATAAGAAAAATCCAATTTTTTTGGAAGAGAAAAGCATAATTAGTCATAGAAAGTCCCAATTCGCCATTTTTTAGACAAGAAAGAGAGAAAATAAGCTGATTAAGTCCAAACTATGAAAACATAGAGCACATGGAGAAATACCCGTTTGAATTTGTACGGCAGATTTTCTACGCACTACGCAATCGGTTGCGCGGTACGAAAAATTGAATTTGCGTTTATTTTGTGAAATTTGCTCAAAACACACAGAAAAAAATATTGAAATTGCACATTGACATATTGGAACCATAAATATATACTAGATTATGAGCAAACGGTTGCGCAATGCAAAGAGCAACATGCATAATAGCTGCACGATATCTATGCACAGTATCAATGTATATACACAGCACAATGCATATGCAAAATATGCATGATTACATAGAATAAAAGCAGGCTTACAATATGCAGACCGCAGCCATAACAAATAATACAAACATACAAGATGGAGGATTTCATGATGGACAAATTTATTGTTAACGTCATTCACCGCCCAGAGATGGTTCCTGAGTATTCAGCAACTGTGACTGGACAGGGCAAGGAAGAGGATATCGGAGATAAGAAGCTTATTACAGAGTCACTTGACATTTTCAAGACTCAGCAGAGACTTGCTCATGAGGCAGGACTTAAGTGTACCATCCAGATGACATATGCATCTCTTTTCAACGAAGAGGCTGTTGAACTTGCAAAGCATGACCATGAGGTATATGGTGATGAGATTGCACTTTCATTACTTGGACTTCCTTGTGAAGAGTTCCGTGAAAAATATAAGACAAAGGACTTCTGTATCTGGATGTTCTCGATGGAAGACAAGAAAGCAATCGTTAACGATGTATTCGAGAAATTCCATGATGCATTTGGATTTTATCCAGAGTCAACAGGTTCATACTACATGGACGCTGACTTAACAAATTACATCAAGGAGAAATATCCTTCAGTTAAATGTGCAGTTGCAACATGCTGGGAGGAAGGACCAAAGGCTTACCATACATGTAACAACTCATGGTATACACTATTTGATGGAGGCCCATGGGCACCATGGATTCCTTCAAAACAGAACACACATGCACCAGCAGCAAACAAGGAAGAGGATAGCGGAATCGTTGCTATTCCACATCTTTCACGTGACCTTATTGCCTGCTATGACGGAAATGGTTCAAACTTCGGAACTCATCCACAGAATGTACTTCGTGGTATGATATATGATACAAAGACATGGGAGTACCCATATCTTTACAACTTAATTGACCAGTACAGAGACCTGGCAAAATATAACAATGGATATTCATATAACATGATGTTCGTTGGACCGGGCTGGATGAACAAGATGGGACGTTGGGAGCAACCATATGAGCTTCTTCTCAAGTCTTACACAGATGGCTGTAACTATTATGGCAAGTTAAAGAAGGAAGGCAAGCTTATCGACATGACAATGTCTGAGTTCGCTGACTACTATAGAGAGAAGAAGGGTGTAAATGCTGGAAACTACAACGAGCCAGAGTGTGCACCATGGAGAGATATCCTTTACGGATCTGACAAGCAGTTATTCTGGTACTGTGACCCATACATGAGAGCCTGTGTAAACATGGATCAGGGTGGTGCAATCGTAGACCTTCGTCCATATGTTGCTAAGCTTGAGTGGCCAGTAGGAATCGGAACAAAGCATGTACAGGATGCTTCATATCCATTCCTTATCCAGGAGAAATACAGAGCAGGATACTTTACACATTATGCAGGAGCAGGAACAGTAAGAAGTGCTAAGCTTTCTTACAACGGAGAGGAAGTAGACCTTTGCCTCTGCCCAACACATTCTCATTTCTCTGAGGAAGTTATTGACGGCAAGAAGACAAGAATACTTACACTTGACCCGGTTGAAATCCAGTTCAATGGCGTAAGCGTTAAGCTCCAGACAAAGGAGTACTTCGAGGAAGGTGCTTCAAATATCAAGATTGAGAGAAATATTCTTGAGATTAGCGATCCAAGTGCTGAGATTTACCTTGATGAGTACATCACAGCCTGCTACGGAACAACTGAGTATCCAGAAGACATGACAGGAATTACTCTTTCTGCAGTTGGTGGACAGACACCGGCAGAAATCAATTACGAGTATAGATGTCGTGACGCAAAGGATATGGGAGCAGCAGAGGTAAGTGCTGTTATTCCTCAGATTCAGACAAAGGTTTCACTTACTCCTTCAGCAGAGGCAGAGGGATATATTGAAGAGGGTTATGCATTCTCACCAATGTTCAAACTCGGATACAAGAAGCAGATTTCAGATAAGGAGGTATTTGCAACATGGCTCAACTTGGCAAAGGCAAATTAAATTACAGATGTCCAATGTGTTTTCAGCGTGACTTAGACATTGATATGTTTTACAATAAGGATACAGGTATCTACAGCTGCATCAGATGTCAGTTCAGAGGAACAGAGGAACAGGTTCTTCAGGGAAATGAGGATGTTCGTAAAAAGTACGGCGCAATGTACAAGAGATTTGACAAATTTGATTTTGACTAGACTGTAATGGAAGGGAGCCGTTTTATAACGGCTTCCTTTTTTGATACCAAAGTATGCAGGAAAAGCTGTGGCAGCAGGTTTTCCGTATAAAAGACGCAGGAGATTTTTATGGCAAAAAAGAAGAAGGATACCGTAGAGTTTAGATTTTATGAGATTCCGCAAGGGGAACCAGCCTTGGTATTATGTGGGGAGAGCTGGATAAGAGTATATGGACATGATGAATTTCATCTGCATTTTCACAATCTGATGGAGATTGGTATATGCAGACAGGGCCTTGGTGATATCTGTATGGATGAGGAAGTGCTCAGATATAAGACTGGAGATATAACGCTGATTCCGGAAAATTATCCTCATATAACTATCAGTGATGGAGAGGGAACCAATTACTGGGAATACATTTTCTTTGACCTAAAATCGGTTGTTGAGGAGCTGTTTCCCGATAATCCGGTTTTCCTGACTGAGGTTGTTGCTTCCGTT
>URLU01000137.1 GCA_900548765.1 uncultured Lachnobacterium sp. | reverse complement strand
ACATGTACTGTCTCTGTTTTTCCATCAAACTCCACATGAGCTATAAACCTATTGGGTCTGTCTATAAATTTTGCTTCTGTAATGTTTGAATACTTCATAATACTTTCCTAATAAAAATCCTTTAAGGCAGGATAGAGCTTTCTAAACTTCTCATATCCCTTTTGATATCTGGCTGCAAGCTCTGCCTCTGGCTCGATTGTAGATTTAACCCTGACAATTTTCGCTGTGGCTTCCTCTACATTTTTAAATACTCCATCAGCTACAGCAGCAAGTATGGCACCGCCATAGGCTGGTCCCTCCTCCACCTCAACTGTATCAACCTTGATATTCATGATGTTTGCAACGATTTTTCTCCACAGCGGGCTCTTGGCACCACCGCCACAAATTGTTGTCCTGTCAATATTTATGCCAAGCTTTCCTGCCACTTCAAGAGAATCCCTGAGTCCATATGCCACGCCCTCAAATACAGCCTGCAGCATATCCTCCCGCTTTGTATCCATGCTCATGCCTATAAAGGCTGCACGGGCTGCCGGATTATTGTGTGGGGACCGCTCTCCCATCAGATATGGCATGAAAAACACATGATTTTCCCCTAATTCTCCATTTTGCTCACGCAGTTCAAGTGGCTTTTGCTCTTCTACAAAATTATCGGTTTTTAAAATATCCTTCATCCACCAGTTATTACAGCTTGCGGCAGAAAGCATACAGCCCATCAGGTGATATCTGCCGTCAGCATGGGCAAAGGAATGAAGTGCATTAAATGAATCCACCTTATAAGCGTCATTTGTGATAAATATTGTTCCGCTTGTGCCGAGAGAAAGATTACATTTTCCAGCACCGACTGTACCGGTTCCCACGGCCGCCGCTGCATTGTCTCCTGCTCCCGCGGCTACTATACAATCCCTGCTAAAGCCAAGCTCATCCGCCACTTCCGGCAGTAAAGTGCCAATTTTCTCATAGCTCTCATATAGCTTTGGCATCCACTCCTTTTTCACATGGCAGATTTCAAGCATCTGGTCTGACCAGCGTTTGTTTTTCACATCCAGAAGCAGCATGCCTGATGCATCAGAATAGTCTGTGCTATGTACACCAGTCAGGCGGTAAGCAAGATAATCCTTTGGAAGCATTATCTTATTTATCCTTGCAAAGTTTTCCGGCTCATTTGTCCTGACCCACAAGATTTTTGGTGCTGTAAAGCCTGCAAATGCTATGTTTCCTGTATATTCTGACAGGCGTTCCTTTCCAATCTCCTGATTTAAGTAATCAGTTTCCTCGGTGGTTCGACCATCATTCCACAGAATGGCAGGACGTATCACATTATCATTTTCATCTAAGATGACAAGTCCATGCATTTGTCCACCAAAACTTATGCCTGCGACCTGACTCTTATCGCAATCTGCTGTCAAGTCTTTAAGTCCAAGCAGACTCTGCTCCCACCAGTCCTCAGGCTTCTGCTCAGACCAGCCCGGCTTTGGGAAACTAATCGGATATTCCCTTGAAACTATTTTTAACACCTTTCCTGTCTCGTCCATCAGTAGTAATTTAACTGCTGATGTTCCCAAATCTACACCTATATACAGCATATATCTCCACACCTTTCCTCTGTTGATTTTTATTTGGTTTCTATTTATATTTTGCTTTATCCTTGTACTTAATTTTACTATAATATTTTATTAATTCAAATAAGTAATTAAGTTGAATTCATGAAATTTAAGGCTTAATATCCTTAATTGAGAACATTTCCTTATTCATCTATTTTCCCACGATTCCACTGCATAAAGCGCGATTACATATATGTCATTATCAGCAGTTTTCCTTGCATATTCATGCATATAGAGTTATCATTGCCATGACATAATACCAAGGAGGAACAAGTTTATGAAACTAAAAACCAAACAAATTACTATAACCGCAATTATGCTTGCCATCTGCATTGTAAGCCAGTTTTTCAAGAATCTAAGTGTATACGTTACCGGTCCGATTGTTAATGCCGCCCTTATATTGACAGTAGTTTACGCTGGTCTTGCCTGTGGCATAATTTTAAGCGTTATCACACCAATCACTTCATTTTTTATTACCGGCAGTCCAATTATGGCAGCCATTCCTGCTATGTTTCCATGTATCATGATTGGAAATATTATTCTGGTCGCTGCAGTAGGACTTCTTCGTAAAAAATGCGGTAAAACAGCTGGGCTTCCAATATCAATTGCAATTGGCGCTGCACTTAAGGCTTTATTTATGGGAATCCTGATATCTCTTATCATTCTTCCAAATATGCTTCCAGAAAAAATGCAGCCTATGATGCATGCATTACAGCTCCAGTTTTCAGTCACACAATTAATTACAGCACTAATCGGAGGGGTATATGCAGTAATCATATTCTCTGCCCTTCACAAGACATCACTTGGCAGAGAATCTTAATACACTTATTCATTGATTTAATTCTCTAAAAGTGAGATTATTATAGCATTATGAGTGAATATTATAAATTTTTTCAAAATAAACAATGTGAATATTTTCCCTGCCATAAGGGGATTAAAGAGGATGACTTCAACTGTCTCTTCTGCTACTGTCCTCTCTACACTCTGGGCAGAAGCTGTGGCGGTCGCTGTGAATTTTTGGAGAATGGAGTCAAATCCTGCATGAACTGCGGCTTTCCTCATCACCGCAATAATTATGACAAAATCAACGACCGTTTTAAAGATATTGTAGCAGCTATGGCAGCCATTGATAAGGAGAATAAGACTAATGAAAGTTAAACTCATTCCCCGGCTGTCCGCTGCCGACTGGAAGGATTTTTGCAGCCGCTTTCATTTTGCGTCTGCTGATCTGCCTCGTATTAAATCAATCTATACTGCACTGCTTCCACTGACAGAAGCCTATGCTTATTATTCTCTTAATCAGGATTTGAATGAGGTCACACTCTCTAGTTATGCCTACGGCTTTGTAACTCTTGGAAATGGTATTGATGAGCTGTCAGAATTATATCTGAATCATGATCAGATTGAGGAGGCCTATATCATAGACTGCTTAAGTCTGGTGCTTTTGTCAACAGCCTATGAGGAGTTTGCACAAATCGTAGAAAAAGAAACTAATCTGCACCTTGCTGAGCTGTCCTTTCTGGGGGATAAGTATTCTCTGGATTTGCTTCCACAGATTTATGAGAGCCTTGCCCCTGAAAACATAAAGCTTACAGATGGTCAGATGCTTATGCCGCTTAAAACTGCAGCCCTTATACTTGCCTTAGATACAAGGGCTCACTCAGATATAAAAAAGATGTGCAGCAGCTGTGCAGCCTGCAAGAATCTTTCCTGCCCATCCAGAAAAAAACAGACTGCGCCACTGCCACACACCTATGGTGCTATGCAGATATTCAGTTAAATGTATTTTACAACGTTCGGTTGGCATGTACATTCTGTATATGCTTAGCCTCAAATTTCTTCTGCTCATATAGATAATAAGCAATAATAGCAGCAGCACAAATCAGCCAGCTAATCGGATAGCATAGGACAAGCTCCCTGAGTCCCACATCTGTACCAAGCACATTAACCCAGGCAATACGATAAACACATATTCCCAATATGGAAATTGTAGTACAAACAATGGTCTTTCCCTGGGCACGGAGAACTCCTGATAGTATCTCAATGAATGCAAAAAGGAAATAAGTTGGTGCTATTGTTGTAATCATAACCATACCTATCTCTATTACATTTGCATCCTCTGTAAAAATACCAAGAAGCATTTGTCCTGCAGTAACAAAAAGCAGGCTGAACATAACAGCACAGCCAAGTGCCATCAACAGGCAGACTCTCGCCCCTCTTCTCATACGATGGTAAAGCCCTGCTCCAAAATTCTGCCCCACAAAAGTAGATGCTGCAATACCAAAGGAAGCATTTATCATCCAGAACAGCACATCTATTTTTCCATATGCTGTCCATGCCGCCATTGTATCCACACCAAAGAGATTTAATGCTGACTGTACAATCATATTTGAAATGCAGTACATTGAGGATTGTATGCCGTTTGGTATTCCGATTCTAAGGATTGCCTTGAGTGCATCTGGTTTAATGTGGATCTGCTTTAAGTCAAGCCTCACCTCGTCATTTTCACGCATAAGCCACCAGGTGACAAGACATGCACTTACCCCCTGCGCCACAAGGGTTGCAATTGCCACTCCCAGGACTCCCATGTCAAAGCCAATTACAAACACCAAATCCAGTATAATATTTACAATTGAGCAGACAATTAAAAAGTACAACGGCCGCTTTGAATCCCCGATAGCCCTGAGCACCGATGAGCCCATATTATAAATAAATACAAATAGAAGTCCCACAAAATACACTCTGATGTAAATTGTTGATGCTTCCATCAGCTCCTGTGGTGTATTCATGAGTCTTAATATGGAAGGTGTCATGAAAAAGCATATTATACTCAAAACAAGTCCACCAGCAATTGAAAAGCCATATGCTGTGTGAAGGGCATCCTTAAGTTTCTTTTTGTCCTTACCTCCATAATACTGGGCGATAAGTACACTGGCTCCACCTGTAAGTCCTGTAAAGAATCCCACCACAAAATTTATAATCTGTGCAGATGAGCCTCCTACTGCTGACAATGCAATTTTTCCAGAATACCGCCCTACAATCAGCGCATCTATAGTGTTATAAAGCTGCTGAAAAAATGTTCCAATCAAAATTGGGAAGAAAAAGATTAGAATCTGCTTCCAGATTGTACCTGTCAGCATTTTATTTTCTTTTGCATCCATATAAATTACCTCTTTTTATTTATCTACTAAATACCGATATACAGAGAACCTGCCACTGGCAGCTTCTCTTGCATACTTTGGCATACATAAAACCTGCCACCGGCAGCTTTTATTACATACTTTGGTATACAAAAAACCCTCTGCCACACACGACAAAGGGCTTTATACGCAGCAAGCGAATTAACGAGTTTACTCAAGTTCGTTTGTCAGCTTCTCAATATCATCAATGATTCTACCAATAGTATCTATTGTATCGAGAAGAGGCGTATCTGTTGTAATGTCTACCCTGGCTAAAGCAGCAAGACCAACCGGGTCTAAGGTGCTTCCTGCATCCAATACCTTCTTCCAGTCGTCAACTGCCGCCTGTCCCTCGTTTTCAATACGCTTGCAAACCTCTGTTGCAACAGTAAGTCCTGCACTGTATGTGTATGAATATAATCCCATGTAATAGTGTGGCTGACGCATCCATGTAAGCTCAGCACCCTCTGTGATTTCCACTGCATCTCCCCAGAAGTTTTCCAGAGTCTCTCTCATCAGGCGGTTAAGCACCTCTGCACTGACAGAGCCGCCCTCGTCAATGATTCTATAGACCTTTCTCTGGTAATCTGCCTCCAGAAGATGAGTAACGAAATTATGATAATAGGTGTTCTGAATCATAGAAGAAAGCACCCATCTCTGGAATCTCTTGTCATCACTTGTCTTTAAGAGGTAGTGAGCCATAAGAAGCTCATTCATGGTAGATGGGGCCTCTACCATATATGTAGACACATCCGTGTCAAATAAGGACTGCTTGCTGTTGCAACGCTTGAAATGTCCAGCGTGCCCCAGCTCATGGGCAAGAGTGAACACATCTGACATTCTCTCATTCCAGCTCAACAGTATGTATGAATGATTGCCATATGGGCTGGCACAGAATCCACCTGTTGATTTTCCTACGTTCTGGGCAAAATCCACCCAGCGGTCCTTATAAGCTGTGCGAATCATTTCCACATAATCCTCGCCCATAACAGCAAGTCCCTTTTCAATGTATTCTCTTGAACCATCGATTGTCACCCTAGGAGAATACTCAGCATCCAATGGCAGCTTCAAATCGCAGAATGTCATCTTGTCCATTCCGTAGGTCTTCTGGATGAGTTTTGCGTATTTTCTCATATGTGGAGCAAGCTTTGTAGTAATCAAATCAATCTGGCGGTCATACATTTCTCTGGTGACATGCTGATTGAACAAGAGGCTGTCAAACACACTGTCATAGCCGCGCAGGTCTGCCTCAATCTTCTCCTGACGCACACAGGCATTGTAGGCTGTGGCTGTGACATTTTCATACTCCTTAAGCTTCTTTGAAAATGCCTCAAAAGCAGCC
>URLU01000136.1 GCA_900548765.1 uncultured Lachnobacterium sp. | reverse complement strand
CCCCCGTAGCATATACAGCATCCGGATATTTAAAACTCATTATAATTGTCAAAATCAAAACTGCTATTGCAATAAAAAAAGTAACACTGCAATATTTCTTTTTAAATTTACTCATTTATCCTTAAACCTTGAAAGTATATTTTGAAAAGACTCCTGTTGGACATCTTTTATTTCTTCCTTATCAAGCTGCATAAGCATTGTAACCTTATCTTTTCCTACAGCCACAAGCAGATACTTATCCCCTGCCTGCACTATGCTGAGCAGATTTCCATTACCAATGCCCATGCTTTCAATCACTCTTAGATTCCTATTGTTTCCTCTTCCCTTCTGGTAGCCTGCCATCCATCTGGTAGTCAGATAGGTAAGTGCAAGCACAAACACAAATATGAGAAGGACTCCAATTAATTGTAAAAAACTTTCCATGTTATCAAAGATATTATTGATTTATCTTAAGAGGAGCATTTACTATCTCAGTAATTCTCACACCAAAGCTTTCCTCAATAACAACAACCTCGCCTTTAGCTACATATTTTCCATTGACAAGCACATCAATAGGCTCTCCGGCAAGCTTATTTAATTCAATAATCTTGCCTGGAGCGAAGTCCAGTATCTCTGAAATTGACTTGCTGGTACGCCCCAACTCTACAGTTACTTCCAACGGCACATCCATAATCAAATCAATATTTTCAGGCTGATATGTGCCATTTGGCATAGCACCAAAGGCCGAAAACTGAGCCGGCTGTACATTTACAGAACGTCCCATCACCTGTGGCTGCCCCATTTGCTGTTGTCCCATCATTGGTTGACTCATTTGTTGTCCCATTTGCTGTTGCCTCATTTGCTGATTTTGTTGATTAGAAGCAGCCTGTTTATTTGTACTTGTGGCTGTTTCAGGTTCCGCATCTTCTTTAATACTATCACTATCAATTGCCATATTCTTCTGAAAACTCTCATACATCTCTCTTGCAAAAGAGAAAGGATATAACTGCATAATCTCACTGTCAACGAGGTCACCGATTTCCATCTTGAAAGAAATCTTTACAAACTCTCCTGACAGGAACTCATCGATTTCACTCTCATCAACTGTCTGCTTCAAATCTATGACATTTGCTGATGGTGGACTTATATCTATCAGCTTGTTGAGCATTGATGATAATGATGTGGCTGATGAACCCATCATCTGATTCATAGCCTCACTGATTGCTGACAAGTGAAGTTCTCCCAGCTCTCCATCAATATTTGTACCATCACCGCCCATCATAAGATCAGTGATAACCTTTACATCATTTTCCTTTAGTACAAGTATGTTGCTTCCGTCAAGACCTACTGTATATGCAATCTTGATAAATACACAAGGCTTTTCATAAGCCTCTACCACATCCTCCCAGGTACTTACTGACACAACCGGAGTAGAAATCTCTACCTTGCGGTTAACCAGAGAAAAAAGTGTTGTAGCAGCGGTTCCCATGCTTATATTTGCAATTTCACCAATCGCATCTTTTTCAGTATCAGAAAGAGTGTTTCCTTTGCCTGCACTTTCGCTTGCACTGCCATCCGGTTCGTTTAACAGCGCATTTATTTCTTCCTGAGATAATACATCCATATGTTACTGCTCCTCTCTCAATACTGAAGTTACTCTAACTGCATACTTGTCACCTGATGAACCAGGCAACGCAGTAAATTTACGAATATCTCCAACATATACATCTAATTCGTCTTCAACCTCTCTGTCAAGCTTTATGATATCCCCCGGCTGAAGTGTTGCAAAATCCATAACTGAAATGCTGCTCTTTCCAAGCACTGCCTTAATAGGAACCTGAGCCTTATTAATGATTGACTCAATCGCATCTGCATAGTCAGTCTCGTCATGGCTTTGTATATTAGCATACCAGTATCTGGTATTTAATTTATCTATTACATCCTCCACTGTTATGTATGGAAGACAAATATTCATGAGTCCTTCGACACCGCCAATCTTAATATTCATTGTGATAATGGCAATCATCTCGCTCGGCGATATAATCTGGGCATACTGAGAATTAGTCTCGATTCTCTCTAAATGTGGATGAATCTCCACAACATTCTCCCATGGTTCTACTAACAGATTTACACATACCACCAAAATTCTTTCGATAATAAGCAGCTCTATCTCTGAAAAATCCCTGGTTTTCTCAAGGGCATCGCCTCGTCCACCCAGCATTCTGTCTACAATAGCATAGCCAAGATTTGATGCCATCTCAATGATTATATTGCCATGTAAAGGTGCAAAGTTGACAATACCAAGCAGAACCGGATTAGAAAGAGCATTTGAAAACTCCGAATAAGTAACAGCCTCCGAATTCATAACCTCTACCTGTACAGATTTTCTAAGATAAACAGGAAGATTTGTTGTTAAAAGTCTTCCATAGTGTTCGAAAATTATCTCCAAAGTACGCAAGTGTTCTTTAGAAAACTTTGACGGACGGGCAAAATCGTAATCCTTTACCTGCTTCTCATTATTATCTTTTATTTCTTCAACGTCCAATTCACCGCTGCTTAATGCACTAAGCAGGTTATCAATCTCACTTTGAGATAATACGTCACCCATCTATTTCACCACCTATATCCAGAAGCCATGTGTGACAACATGCTCCGGATTAAATTTACTGTGTAAGAGAAGATGTAAAATTAACACCTACAACATAATCCTCTCCAAGCATATCCTGTAAGCTTGAAAGTATCTCATCATATATTGATTCTTTATCAGTATTATACTCTTCCATTGTGTGTTGTCCAATAATCGAATTAATATCTGCTTTTATAAGATTTTCCTTTGTGCTGATATCAAAATTCTTATCATTGTATACATCACTCTCTTTGTTAAGTGATAATGATATGGCAGCAACAAGATAATGAGCCGTTCCACTATCATCTGCCTTAAAGCTGATTGTCATTGTTTCTCCACCATTTATAGCGTAATCATCAATCTGGTCAATAGGCAGATTTGAAACTCCAGAAGTATCTCCACTGTTCAAATCCAGATCAATAGCTGAGCAGACTTCTTCTATCAGCTTATTCGCTTTCTTCGTCTCAGGCAGCACTGTGAAGACAAGTAATGCTGTCAGAACAAAATTAGCTAATACAAGTGCAAGTATTATAACTGAAATCAAATTTTTCTTCATCTTATTTCTCCTCTATCATTCCTCATCAGGTAAATCTGAGTTGTATGAATTATATATCTTAATCTCAACTCTTCGGTTTAACGCCCTGCCCTCAGCTGTGGAATTATCAGCTATCGGCATATACTCTCCCCTTCCGGAAGACTTTATATGTGCTGGATTCAGTGACGAAGCATCCCTGATATAATCAGCCACATTCAAGGCTCGATACATGGAAAGCACATCATTATCCTCGTATTTTCCAGGTGAAACAATCGGCACATTATCTGTATGACCCTCTACCTCAATAACATTTTTGTCATAATTATCCAGAATCTTTGAAATCTTGTCAAGAACAGGCTTTGCATCAGATACAAACTCTGCACTTCCCGATTCAAAAAGAATAGCACCACTTAAGCTGATCCGAACATATTCTGCATTAAAATCAACCTCTACAAGATCCTGCAGTCCGTATTGGTTTACAGCATTCTGAACCTCTTCTGCCATCTGTTCTGACTCAGCCAGCTCCTGTTCCTTGTAGGCATCAGAAACATCTTTTTCCTCACCATCCACATCATTTTCATTCATGGTCTGTGAATTTGCCAAATCATTATAATAGCTGTCAAGAAATTCTAACTGATTTACACCAGCAGAAACCATGTTACCATCTCCAATTGCCGAACCACCAGCCGGTAAAATACTCATGCTGCTCTGCAGGGATGCAATCACCATCTCAAATTTTTCCGCATCTACCGTTGACATTGAAAACAGCAACACGAAGAAACAGAGCAGCAGGTTCATCAAATCAGAGAAAGTAGACTGCCACGCCGGCGCACCTTTTTTAGGTTCTTCCTGACGTTTCTTTGCCACTACTCTTCACCTCCACCATCTGCTGTCGAATCAATTCTGGCAGACGGAGCCAGGAATGACTTAAGTTTCTCTTCAATTACACGAGGGTTCTCACCTGCCTGAATAGACAAAAGACCTTCGATAATTATTGTCTTTAATGTAACCTCTATAGCATTGTTAGCCTTAAGCTTGTTAGCAAAAGGAGCACAGAGCCAGTTAGCAATCAAAGAACCATATAATGTAGTAAGCAGGGCAACCGCCATGTTAGGGCCGATTGACGAAGAGTCCTCCAGGTTCTTTAACATATTAACAAGACCAATCAGGGTACCAATCATACCCCAGGCAGGTCCCATCTCACCCCAGTATTCCCAGAATGAAATAACCTTTTTATGCCTGTCCTCAAGACACATAAGGTCTGTCTCAAGAATACCTCTGACTAATTCAGGGTCAGTTCCATCGACAACAAGCATTATACCTTTTTTAAGAAACTCATCCTCTATATCGCTTGCTGCTTCCTCCAATGCAAGAAGACCTTCCTTACGTCCTACATTAGAAAGATCAATTATTGTCTTAATCGTCTCAGACGGATCCTTAGTATTGTCCTTAAATGGCAATGCAAATGATTTAAATCCATTTATAAAGTCAGCCAGCTTGCTTCCGGCTATAACCGAACTTAAAGATCCTCCAATTGTAATAAGTATTGATGGGTAATCAACGAAATCGTCTACAATGTTTCCACCACTGGAAAGAATTCCGAAGACAACCATTACTGCTCCGACAATGACGCCGGCAAGTGAAGCTATATCCACAATGTACACCTTCCCTTTTCTAAATTTTCGTATATATCTAATTTTACAAAACTTTGTTATACTTGTCTACTTACTTTGCACAAAAAAGTCGAAAAAAGTTATTAATTACACAAAATGTTGGGGGGACAGTCCCTGCTGTACCCCCAAATATACATCATTATCTCTTAAGATTAATAAGCTCCTCAAGAAGTGTATCTGATGTTGTGATTACTCTTGAGTTTGCCTGGAAACCTCTCTGTGTGATAATCATATCAGTAAACTGACCTGACAAATCAACGTTTGACATCTCAAGTACACCGGATTCCATTGAGCTTCCGTCAGCGTCGATTGCAACTCCGACTCCGTCGAACTCTCCTGAGTTAAGTGTTGTCTGGTAGCAGTTCTCTCCTACCTTCTCAAGTCCAGATGCGTTTGCAAACTGTGCTACGGCAATCTGTCCAAGACATACAGTATTTCCGTTATCATATGAACCATAGATTGCTCCATCGTCATTTATAGAAATACCTGTCAATGCTCCAAGGGCTTTTCCAGTTCCAAGGCCCTGGATATTTCCATTAGTAGCTGCAATGGTAGATGTACCACTGTTGTTGTAGTTGCGGGCTGAGCTCCAATTCATAGTAATATTTGAGAAATTACTCTCTGGTGCAGCTGCATTGACAGTATCCTCTGTACGTAAAAGTCCAAGATTAAGTGTTACTTCCTTGTTGGTAGCAGCATCTGCGGCTGCTGTATTAGCATTTTTGATATAATTGAAAGTACCATCTGTCTCATCAAACTTAAGTGTTGCTGCATTAAATAAATCATCTAATTTATAAGCTCTTCCATTGTATACAACATCGCCTGTATTACCATTTGCATCTGTTGTAACAAAGTTGCCATCTGCATCCAGCTCAAAGATAGACTTTGCTGTTTTACTTGTACCAGATGAGAGAATATCTGTAAGTTTAACTGTGTACTCCCCATCTGCAGCATTTTTTGTGATATTAAATTTGGCTGTATACTTATATCCCAAATCGTCAAACAAGCCAAGTGTGATTGTTCTTCCTACAGCATTATCATTGGCATTTGCGTCGTTCTTATCAATGATTCCAGATACATATGCAAGTGTCGTAGACTCAGGTGCAGATGTCTGGTTCTGTGGTGACATAACCTGAAGCGGTGAGACTGAATCAACGATTACATTACCATTTGCATCTACCTGCCATCCCTGTAAGGTATATCCTGTAGAGCTCATACATAAGTAACCGTTTCCATCTACATAGAAATCTCCGGCTCTTGTAAAGAATGTACTTGTTCCATCACTTACTACAAAGAAGTTTGTAGAGTTCTTGTCTGTAAGCTTTAAGTCAAATGGGTTGCCTGTTGTCTCAGCA
>URLU01000135.1 GCA_900548765.1 uncultured Lachnobacterium sp. | reverse complement strand
TCCATATCCGAAAGAGATGTCTTTAAAGCCTTTGCATCAGCTTCATTCCACACACTGACTAATTTAGGTTTAAACTCTCTAACCTGTTTCTCTATAAGGTCAATATTTCTTCCGCAGGATAATGCAACAACTTCTATATCTCCATGCTCTCTGACCACATCAAGAGTCTGGGTTCCGATTGAACCTGTTGAGCCGAGAATTGCAATTTTTCTCATGTTCTGCCTCCGTTTTGCACAAAAATTTCTTATTTAATCGGCGTGCCCAGCCCAAGAAACATTCTGTTTCTTGGGCTGTATGGGCATTTGCCCTATACATAAATCCTGCCACTGGCAGCTTTTATTGCATACTTTGGCACGTCTCACTGCTTACGCTCACATCAAATAAAATGCAAGATAGAATATAATAGGTGCTGTAATAATCATGCTGTCAAATCTGTCAAGGATTCCGCCATGTCCAGGAATGAGTCTTCCATAATCCTTGATATCATAATTACGTTTGATTGCTGACGCTGTCAAATCACCTATCATGGATATAAGCCCACCTACAGCTGATATTACAGCTAAAATAAGTATTTCCTGTGAAGAAATTCCCATCTGACCTTTGAAAATAACTGCATAGAGTGCTGTGAGCAGGAAGGCTCCTGCAACTCCGCCTACAGCTCCCTCTATAGACTTATTAGGTGATAGCTTTGGAGACATCTTGTGATTTCCAAATGCCTTGCCCCAGAGCTTGCCTACGCAGTATGCACATGTATCGCAGCCCCAAGAGCACAGGAATATCAGCCATACCAGATATTCTCCTCTGTCTAACATTCTAATCTGATAAATATATGAGAGCATCACACCCACATAAAACAGTCCAAAAAATGTACCGAACAGCTGGTAAGCTTCAAATTTTGGATAGTTTAACACATATACAAACATCAAGGCTATCACATACAGCATAACCCAAATCATGATGTCTGGTATAAAGTGCCATTCTAAATTACCATAATATATAATTGCAGCCAGATATGAAACCACTGCCATAAGTGATTTTTCAATCTTAAGTACCCTGTATAATTCAAACATTCCAATAAGGGAAATTGCAAGCATAGCTGTAAGCAATACCTCATTTCCTAAAACCATAAGTACAATTGCCACAGCAACCAGTACTATTCCGCTTATTAATCTAGTCTTGAACATCTTTTTCCTCCACTATTCCTCGTCATTTAATGCTCCAAAACGACGTTCCCTATTATTATATGCTCTGACAGCTTCCTCTAATTCTTTCTTGTGAAAATCAGGCCATGGAACATCAGTAAAATAAAACTCTGTGTAAGCAAGCTGCCACAGTAAATAATTTGACAGACGCTGTTCTCCGCTTGTTCTAATCAGCAAATCAGGATCCGGCAAATCCCTCGTATCAAGATAGGAAGAAAACTTATCGGCATCTAAATCATCAATTTCCAGCAGTCCCTTATCATGGTCAGAAATCATCTTTTTCATGGCTCTAAGCATCTCATCCCTACTGCCATAATTAATAGCTATGGTAAGATTTAAGCCTGTGTTAGTGCTTGACAGCTCCTCCAATTCCTTTATTCTGTTCTGAAATTTCTCTGATAAACGTGAGATTTCACCTATTACTCTCACCCTCATGTTATTTTTATCAGCAGTCTTGATACAATTTTTGAGATAGCTCTCCAAGAGCTTCATAAGTGCTTCCACTTCGCTGTCCGGTCTGTTCCAGTTCTCTGTGGAGAAAGCATACAGAGTCAGATATTTTATTCCCAGGTCATTTGCAGCCTTGCAGACAGTCTCTACGTTTTTGGCACCTACTGTATGACCATAGTTTCTAGGCATACCCTTACTTTTAGCCCATCTTCCATTTCCATCAAGGATTATTGCAACATGATTTGGAATCTTCATACTCATACCTCTCTTCAAAAGTTGTGCTATAGGAAAAATGGGACACGACCAAAGCCATGTCCCTGAAAATTATACTGTAAGTATTTCTTTTGATTTAGCCTCAATCGCTTTATCAATCTTTGCGACATAAGAATCTGTGAGCTTCTGAATATCATCTTCAATGTTTTTGATTTCATCCTCTGAGATATCCTCTGCCTTACCAGTCTTCTTAATATAATCAATCGCATCACGTCTGATGTTACGAATTGCGACTTTGGTGTCCTCGCCCTTTTTCTTAATATCCTTAGCAAGCTCTTTACGTCTCTCCTCTGTCAAATCTGGAAATACCAGGCGGATAACCTTTCCATCATTTGTTGGTGTAATACCAAGGTCAGACATCATGATTGCCTTCTCGATTTCTTTTACCATAGAACCTTCCCATGGCTGAATCTGAATCATGCGGGCCTCAGGAACGCTGACATTCGCAACGCTCTGAATCGGAGTCGGAGTTCCATAATAATCTACACGGAGCTTATCTAAAACATGAGGATTAGCACGTCCTGCACGAATACCAGCATATTCTTCCTCAAGATTGTTTAAGGATTTTTCCATTTTTTCTTCGTATACATTTAATCTACTGTCCATCTTTACCTCCAAATTATACAGTCACCTTTGTGCCACTGAAGTCACCAGATAATGCTTTGACAATACTGTTTTCTTCATTAAGTCCAAACACATACATAGGCATTTTATTTTCCATACACATGATAGATGCCGTTAAATCAACCACTGCCAGCTTCTTATCAATTACTTCTTCAATAGACACTTCATCATATTTCTCAGCATCCGGATTTGTCTTTGGATCACTGTCATATACACCATCAATTGCCTTGGCAAGATATATTCCATCCGCCTCAATTTCTATCGCTCTCAATACAGTAGCTGTATCTGTAGAAAAATAAGGATGTCCTGTACCACCGGCAAAAAATACAACCATATTCTTTGAGAAATACTTATTTGCCCTGTCCTTTGAATATAATTTGGTCATTGAACCACACTCAAATGGAGTAAGTACTGCTGTCATCATGCCAACAGACCTGAATATCTCTGAAACATATATACAGTTCATAACTGTAGCAAGCATGCCAATCTGGTCAGCCTTTGTCCTGTCAATAGTCTCACTGGTTCTTCCTCTCCAGAAATTACCACCGCCTATAACAATACCAACCTCTGTGCCCTTGTCCACAAGCTGCTTAACCTGCTTTGCAACTTCGGTTACAGTTGGCTCGTCAAAACCATGATGCTTGTCTCCTGCCAATGCTTCTCCACTAAGCTTTAATAAAATACGTCCCATAAAATGGCTCCTTTACTACTTGCCTTCGAATAATCCCTGAACATCAATATCAGCATAACACTGTGAGCAGAATCCTTCGATAACAGCACCATTGTTAATCTGTACTGAACGAGACTTGATATTTCCCATGATAACTGCTGATGTATCAACTACAACAGGTCCCTGAACATCAATATCACCCTTTACAGCACCAGCGATAACTGCTGAAGCAGCTGAGATATTTCCGATGATAACCGAACCAGCACCAATCTTAACTGTTCCTGTGCTGACAACCTCACCCTCAATCTTTGCAACATCTGCGAAGAACTCAGATGAGCTTGTATTTCCATTGATTGTACCTGTAACAACAATCTTGCCATTACATGAAACATTTCCGTTGATTGTTCCCTGGATATCGAAAGATCCTGCTGACATAAGATCTCCCTTTAATGTTGTGCTTGCAGTAATTAATGATGTCTCATCCTCGATTTCTGCTGGATTAACCATATTGTTCATTGTTGTTGTATCACTCATTGCTTTTGTATTCTCCTCTTTTGTTATTGACTTTGTCTCTGTTCTCTGTGCATCCCTTTCTCTCATAACAGGCGCACCTGCCTTTGGCTCCTCAACCTTCTCAAGCAGTCCGTCAAGCTTAGAAAGTTCAGATTCCACATCAACATCTTCACCCAATGTATCTACCACAAGGTTATCTACATTTTCTGCTGTATTTGCCTCTTCTCCACCTGGAACAAGTTCATTAACAGCCGAAGATAAATCGTCTTTAAATTCCTTAAATAATCCCATACTGTTTCCTCCATTTACTCTCATTCAACACTGTACGCTTTAATATATTGAACGACATATGTATTCTCATCAATCGGCAAAATCTCAGCCTGCATAGCCTGCAGTGCATCAACCAGAGGTCCTATAGCCTCAGCCGTTGTTGACTTGTTTGAATTGTCATGCAAAAGCACAACTGACGTCTTGTATTTTGCAACGCCCTCTGTCACATTACTCACAATATCTTCTACTGTGTAATCACTGGAAGCATCCCCAGCAGAAACATTCCAGTCAAAATATGACACATCCTTCTGATTTAATATACTGACAAACTCAGCCATATTTACATTGCTGATTTCATTACTGCTTCCTCCCGGAAAACGATAAAATTTTGAATCAACACCGGTTACATTGTAAATATAATCATGAATCTGCAGATAATCTGAACTAAAGGCATCGGTAGAAGAATATATCGTGCTGTACTGGTTGCAGTAGGAATGCATGCCTATGGTATGCCCTTCATCCACAATTCTCTTATATACAGCCTCATTTTCTCCCGAAACATCGCCATCCACAAAGAAAGTCGCCTTTATGCCTTTTTCCGCAAGCGCATCCAGAATCAAATCTGTATTCTCTCCCGGTTCAGAATCAAAGGTTAGATAGACATAATGTGTATCTCCCTCCTGTGCGATATTATCATCAGTATCTATCCCGGTAATAACGTTTGCATATGCATTTTCAGGCTCTGCATCGTTTTCTTTCTCTGTCGGCAAGGCCGTGACTTCCGTAGAAGTCTGCTTTTCAAATCCTGCATCAAGAAATTTGTTCAATTTAATATTTGTTTTCACTAAACAAATTGTCAGTGCAACAATGGCAACAAAAGATACAATCATCCAGACAAAGATTATCATTATCATGCCAGTCTTCATCCGGTTTATTCTTTTTCTCCTGTCCCTCTGCTGTTGCAATTTATCCTGCTCTTCTGTACTCATTCAGACCTCCAGAGAGTAATTTCCTTTATTATTTTATCATATTTTACTATGTTGTAAAGAACAAAAACACAAAAGACCGCAAGGAAAATTCCTTACGGTCTAAAATGCTCTTTGAAGAATTAACCATTAATCTGCGCAGCAACCTCTGCAGCAAAATCTTCCTGCTTCTTCTCCATTCCCTCACCAACTTCAAAACGAACCATCTTTGTGATAGTAAGATCTTTTGAAACTGACTCAAGATATTTAGCTACTGACTGCTTTCCATCTTCAGCCTTAACATAAGTCTGGTCAAGAAGGCAGATTTCCTTTAACTGTTTAGATACACGTCCCTCTACAAGACCACCGAACATCTTCTCAGCAACGATGTCAGCCTTGTCAGCCATTGCAAGCTCAGCAAGTGAAGCCTTAGCAGCATCTGAAAGGAAATTCCATACATAGTTCATGTTGCTCTTGTGTTCTTCGAAGTTATTGATGTCCTCATCACTCCATACCTTCTCGTTGATAGCCTTGTCAAGTAATTTGTTAAGGATAGGCTTTGGAAGAGTTGTAGCATCGCTTAATGCGCTGTCCACAGTAATCTCTCTAATCTTTGCAAGTTCCTCATCAGAGATATCGTTTCTGCTGATATACTGTGGATTCATAGCTGCAACCTGCATAGCAATATTTGTAAGAGCTTCTTTTGTTGCATCATCTGCTGTACCATTTGCAGCGATAACAACACCGATTCTTCCGCCTCCATGGATATAAGAAGTAACAACATCTCCTGTTACCTTTGCGAATCTACGAACAGATAATTTTTCTCCGATAGTAGCTGTCTTCTCAACAAGTAAATCGTTAAGTCCGTTTGTAGCAAGAAGAGCCTCTATGTCCTCTCCATTTGCTCCACCATTTAATCCTGAAGCAAGTGCTGTATCAGCAACAGTCTGTACAAATTCCTGGAATGTATCGTTCTTTGCAACGAAGTCTGTCTCAGAGTTAACCTCTGCTACAACTGCAACATTTCCATCTACTGCTACACGGGCAATACCTTCAGCAGCGATTCTGCTCTGCTTCTTCTCCATTTTAGCTGCACCACTTTTTCTTAAAACCTCAACAGCGGCATCCATATCTCCGTTTGTCTCTGTTAAAGCCTTCTTGCAGTCCATCATTCCTGCACCTGTCATCTCACGCAGCTCTTTTACCATTCCTGCTGTAATAGCCATTTCATTTTCCTCCAAAT
>URLU01000134.1 GCA_900548765.1 uncultured Lachnobacterium sp. | reverse complement strand
AGGATGAGGCTGAGGCAGGCAGTGTGCTTGAGAATGCCAAATCTGAGGCTGACAGGATAATTGCAGAGGCAAATACAAGTGCAGAGACTATTCTTGAAGATGCCAAGAACCATGCAGATGAGCTTTTTGAACAGAAACGCCTGGAGGGCTATAATGATGGTGCTAAGGAAAAAGAAGATGAGCTGATTCGCAGGAAACAGGAGCTTGAGAATGAGATAGCCAATAAGAAGCAGGAGCTTGAAGAAGAATACGCGAAGTATAGAGACGAGCTTGAAGGTGATATTGTCGATGCTGTTATACAGGTCTATAACAAGGTGTTTGATATACAATTTGATGATAAGAAGCAGTTGTTACTTTCGTTAGTAAAAAATACGGTTTCTGATATTGAAATCGAGAAGAACTTTAAGATAAGAGTTTCTGAAGCAAATTACAGCTTTATGAAGGATAATCTGGACGGACTTAAGAGCAGAGTTGGACAGGATATTGATATAGAAGTTGTGAATGATAATAAAATGAAAGACACTGATTGTCAGATAGAAACTAATTTTGGAATTTTTGATTGCGGAATTGACATGGAACTGGCTAACCTTGAGAAAGCTATCCGATCACTTTGCAATTAACTGAGGTGAAAACAAGTTGCTTAAGAAGGCAGAAAAGTATTTAGGACTGTTAGATGGACAATATTATAAATGCTTTGGAAAAATTGTTAAGGTTGTGGGACTTACAATTGAATCTGTTGGACCTGAAGCAAGATTAAATGACATGTGCATGATATATCTCAATGCAGAGAGAACGGAATTTGTGATGGCAGAGGTTGTTGGCTTCCGTGATTCAAATTTGATTCTGATGCCGTTTGACAGCGTGGAGGGTGTTGGAGTTGGATGCGTTGTTGAAAATACGGGGCATCCATTATCTATTTCAGTAGGAGATGAACTTTTAGGACATACTCTGGATGGGATAGGCAGAGTGACAGATGGTGATGAGGTCAGGACACATACGGCGTATTCTGTTGAAGCAATGCCTCCTGACCCTATGGAGAGAGTTATTATCCATGAGGTTCTGCCACTTGGTGTTAAGGCTGTAGATGGTCTGATAACTGTAGGAAAAGGTCAGAGAATTGGAATTTTTGCAGGTTCTGGTGTAGGTAAAAGTACACTTATGGGTATGTTTGCCAGAAACACTAAGGCAGATATAAATGTCATAGCTCTTATAGGAGAGCGAGGCCGTGAGGTCAGGGAATTCATAGAAAGAGATTTAGGACCTGAGGGTATGGCAAGGTCGGTTGTTGTTGTAGCAACCTCTGACAAACCGGCTTTGATCAGAAAGACAGCAGCAATGACAGCGACAGCCATCGCTGAGTATTTCAGAGACCAGGGCAGAGATGTCCTTCTTATGATGGATTCTCTCACTCGTTTTTCTATGGCACAGAGAGAAATAGGCCTGGCATCAGGAGAACCGCCTGTTACAAGAGGATATCCACCGAGTGTGTATTCGGAGATGCCAAAGCTTCTGGAGCGTGCGGGTACTAATGACAAAGGCTCAATCACAGGTCTGTATACAGTACTTGTGGATGGTGATGACTTTAATGAGCCTATTACTGATACAGCCAGAAGCATTCTGGATGGACATATTATTCTGGACAGAAAGCTGGGACACAAGAACCATTATCCGGCAATTGACGTATTGCAGAGCATATCCCGTGTTATGAGTGCTATAGCCACAAAGGAGCACAAGGCACTTGCAGGAAAGCTTAAGAGTGTTCTTGCTACCTACAATGAAGCCGAGGATTTGATAAATATCGGAGCCTATAAGTCTGGTTCAAACCCGGATATTGATTACGCGGTGAGCAGGATTAAAAAGATAAATGAATTTCTGTGCCAGAATACAGATGAGAAATTTGATTTTGACGAAGAAATAGAGCTTTTACAGCAGGTATTTGCGGATTAGAGGATAAACAGGTATGGCAAAGTTTATATATAAGATGCAAAATATTCTGGATATCAAGATAAAGCTTGAAACTCAGGCGAAAAGTGCTTATGGAGCGGCAAACAGAAGGTATCTGGAGGAACAGGAAAAACTACAGGGGCTCATGCTGAGACGGCTTGATTATGAAAAGCGTCTGAAGGAGCTTATGAGTGGAACGATTGATGTAAAGGCTGTCACAAATGCCAGAAATGATGTCAATACCATAAAAACCATAGTGAGACGTCAGATGATGGAGGTTCATAAGGCTGAAAAGGCATTAGATGCTGCAAGAGCAGAACTGAACCGGGTTATGATGGAGAGGAAAACTCATGAAAAGCTGAAAGAGAGAGCCTTTGAGAAATTCAAGGAAGAACTTAAGGCAGAGGAGTCAAAGGAAATTGACCAGCTGGTTAGTTTTACATACAATGCAAAATAAAGGAGAAACAGCATGGCTGATAATGAGGAATTAGAAGAGAAAGTAGATAAGAAAAAGCTTAAAGAAGAAAAGAAGAAAGCCAAAAGAGAAGCCAGGGAAGCAAAGAAAAAAGCCAAGGCAGACAGGGATGAACTGGAGGATGAAAATGAATCCACAGGCAACAAGTTTGTTCTTTTCGTTGTCACCCTGCTTGTAATTGTAATATGGCTTGGAATAATTGCTTTGCTGATTAAGACAGACGTAGGTGGATTTGGTTCTACAGTCCTTTATCCATATTTAAAGGATGTCAAGTATGTCAACAAAGTCCTTCCGGAAGTAAGCAGTGACGCGGATGTAGATACAGAGCATCAGTTTGATTCCATTGATGATGCGGTGAACAGAATAAAAGAGCTGGAGTTACAGTTAGACGAGGCAAACTCTTCTCTGACAACAGACAGCGAGACTATAGATTCCTTACAGAGCCAGGTGGATGAATTATCCACCTATAAGGAAGCGGAAGCTGAATTTGAGGCGGAAAAGGAAAAGTTTTACGAGGAGGTTGTCTTTTCAGACCAGGCACCCGATATAAGTGAATATAAGACCTATTATGAAAGCATTGAGCCAGAAAATGCTGAGGTTTTATATAAACAAGTTGTTGAACAGCTTCAGGCCTCTCAGGAGATTTCGGATTATGCGACCACATATTCGTCTATGAAACCTAAGGAGGCAGCTGCAATCTTTGACACCATGACAGATAATCTGAGTCTTGTTGCAGATATTTTGCAGGCGATGGATGCTGAATCCAGAGCCAATATCTTAGGTAAGATGAGCGCAGACACTGCGGCTAAGGTCACAGAAATCATGGAGCCGGACGGAATGTAGCAAAACAGACTAAATTTAAAGGAAAGGAGGAGAAGAAGGATGGATGGAGTAAATCTTATTAAACAGGCATTCAGCATGAATACAGCAAAGACCTCTGGCAATACAGCAAAGCTTGGAGATAATTCATTTACAGATTTTATGGGAAAAACTTCTGCTCAGACAAAGGCAGATGTTAAAACCGATACAGATACTGCAAAGACATCTGGAAATGAATATAGCCAGTACAAGTACACAGATAAGAACATACAGGCATCAGATAAAACACCAGACCAGATGAAAATGGATGATGTTTCCAAAAGCACTGGTGACATGAAGGATGAGCTTATCTCTACGGTTGCAGAAGATTTGAATGTCAGCGAGGAAGATTTGATTGCAGCTATGGAGAATCTTGGAATGGTCTGGACAGACCTGCTTAACCAGCAGAATTTGGCGGACGTTGCGATTGAGCTTAATGTTTCAGCTGATTCTACAGAATTGCTTCTTAATTCAGATTTTCAAAATGCGCTTATGGATGTTAATCAGATACTGACAGATGCTGCAGTAAATCTGGGTATGGATGTCAACGAGTTTACAGACATTGTAGCACAGATGACTCTGGTTGAGCCAGATGAGGCGGCTGCACTTAATGAGGTGGCAGGCGAAGCTTTAAATGGCACAGTTCAGACCGCAGAAGAAGTGGAGACAGCTGATAATAATGCTGCTGTAAAGGCTGATGTGGTTACTGGAGCAGATGCTGGACAGACAAAGGATAACGCTTATGTTGTCAATGAAAATGCTGTTAAATCCGTTGCTGACGATATGGATGCTGCAGGCAGTTCACAGGATTTCGCCAGAAATAGTGATAGCGATGGAAAGCAGGCAGACACAGAAGGCAATAATGGAATCCTGTTTGCACAGGAAACAGAGGCAAATGTTATGGCAGAATTAAATGCAGATGATGTAAATGCAGACTATAGACCATATACGTCTACCGATACAACCGAGCTTATTAATCAGATTGTTGATAATATAAGGCTTAATGTATCTCAGGATACTACATCAATAGAGATGCAGCTTAACCCAGAAAATCTTGGCAGGGTATATGTACATTTATCTGCAAAAGAGGGGACTGTAAATGCCCAGTTTACAGCTACTAATGAAGTAGTCAAGGAAGCTCTTGAGGCGCAGATTGTCACCTTAAAGGAGAATCTGAATCAGGCTGGTGTCAAGGTTGATGCAGTTGAAATCACTGTTTCGTCCCACGGGTTTGAAAGAAACCTCGAGCAGGACCAGTCAAGAGAAGAGCAGGAAGGCGAGTATCAGGAAGCTGCTGCCAAGCAGAGAAGAAGGAATATCAATATGTCTTCAATGGATGAGCTCGCAGGAGTCATGACAGAGGAAGAATCTCTTGTAGCACAGATGATGAGAGATAATGGCAATTCAGTCGATATGACTGTCTAATAATCAAAGGAAAGGAGTAATTTATGGCAATTATAGCTAAGGTAGATAATGGTAAGATTGATTCATCTGTTTCGTCTGATAAGGTTGCTGCAAAGAATACTAATACCAATATTGGAAAATCCTCACTTGGATATGATGAGTTTCTTAAGCTTCTGACAGCGGAGATGCAGTATCAGGATCCTCTTGAGCCTACATCAAATACCGACTATGTGGCACAGATGGCTACATTCTCACAGCTTGAAGCAACATTATCAATGAAGGAGTCATTGGGCAAATCATCAGATAATACTATTAAGTCTATGGCTAACCAGCTTGTTGGACAGGAAGTTGTTGTTGAGGATGATGAGTCAAAGACAGGATATGCAGATGGTATTGTTGATTATGTAATGTATGAGGATGGAGAAATCTATATTTCTGTTAATGATAAGCTCTATTCAATTGACAAGCTTGATACAATATCTACAAAGGACTATTATGAGGCAGTTGTTTCAGCAAATACATTACACAGTATGATAACAGCTTTACCTCCTATCAGTGATATTACATATTCATATAAGAAGGCGGTTGAGCAGATAAGAGAGCTGTATGATGGTTTAACAGATTATCAGAAGAAATATGTAAAAGATGATGATTTGGATACGCTTAAGCAGTATGAGTCTAAGATGGAAGAGCTTGCAAAGCTTGAAAAGAAAGATGATACTGATGAGAGTGGCAGCACTGAAGGCACAGGCAGTGAAGGAAAAACTGACAGCACAGAAGGAACTGCTGAGACTAAATGACATAAGGCTGTACATTATGGAGGTGTTACTGTATGGAAAAAATAACAAATCAGTTTTCTTCCATTGAACAGGTTACAAGTCAATATCTGAATAATAAGACGGTTAATAATACTTTTCAGAGTACAGATGTATCTTTCGAAGATGTCTTAAGACAGACAGCACTTGAAAGGGAGACAGGACTTAAGTTTTCCAAGCATGCATCGATGAGACTTAATGAGAGGGATATTATCCTGACACAAAACCAGAGTACAAGACTTGAAAATGGTGTGGATGCTGCAAGTAAAAAAGGAATAAACGATTCACTTGTTCTTGTAGACAATCTTGCATTTATTGTGAATGTACCAAACAAGACAGTTGTGACAGCAATGGATCAAACAGAAACAAATAGCAATGTATTTACAAATATTGATGGCGCGGTAATTATGTAGCTGGACCTTATGGAAGCTATCATTTCTGACTGACAGATGAAATGATAAACTGCGTCGTCCAGGTAAGGAGGACAATTAATTATGATGAGATCACTTTACTCTGCTGTGTCTGGACTTAAGACACATCAGACAAAGATGGACGTTATTGGTAACAATATCGCCAACGTTAACACTGAGGCATTCAAGGCTTCTTCAGTTAGATTTAGTGAAATTATGTACCAGACAACTTCTTCAGCTTCTTCAGGAAATGGAGCCGCAGGAACTGGTGGTAAAAACGCAAAGCAGATTGGTCTTGGTGTAACAACAGGAACTACAACAGTATCAATCACATCATCGGGTTCTGCTGAGACAACAGGCAACCCATTTGACTTAAAGCTTACAGACAAGAACTCTACA
>URLU01000133.1 GCA_900548765.1 uncultured Lachnobacterium sp. | reverse complement strand
ATCACATATTGTGGTTCTCTATTCAAATGCAAATATACCCTGCCAACATACTCACCAATCAATCCCAGAAAAATCAAATTAATTCCCGTTGAAAACAAAATTGCTACCATTGTAGAAGGCCAGCCTACCGCTAATGCTGGGTTCAAAATTTTCTTTACTACAATTATAATCGCACCTATAAATGCTGCTACCGCCATAATATTTCCCATATGCATTGCTAACTGCAATGGTTTTGAAGAAAAACCCAAAATATTTGACCATAAACCTATAAGTTGCTTTAAATGATATCCCGACTCTCCGTACTCTCTTTTAAAATGCTGTACTGGTACACTTTTTATATTTCTAGTTGCCCTTAAAATCAATCCCAGCAAATATGTATGCGACCCCGTATACTCTATAATACTATTGCGAACATACTTTCGCATTATCCAAAAGCTTGAGCTAGTTATTTCCTTCGGCTTTCCTAATAATACAGATACCGTCATTCGGTTAAACCAACTTCCAAAGTTTCGAAACAGTGAATGCTTTTTACTAGGGTAATATCCATACACAACATCATACCCTTCATCAAAGGCTTCAAACATCTTTGGCAATTGAGATGGATGTGTCTGCATGTCATCATCCATGCTAATAATTACATCCCCCTTCGCGCACCTCAACCCCGCCATCATTGCATTATGCTGTCCTGTATTTTTCCCCAAGTTAATCACTTTAACATTTTTATGTTCTGACGCCAAACTTGTTAAGACTTTCATAGTCTCTCCTCCATCAGGAGAACAATCATTAACTAATACAAATTCAAATTCCTCTTTATTCATTTTTCTTAATTCTTCGCTAGTTAAATCAACAACCTTTTTTATTGTATGTGATGAATTATAACATGGTATCACTATTGAATACATTTCACTAACTCCTACTTCCAAAACTCATGTATTTTTTCCGAAATATATACTATTTCACTCTCTTTTAATCCATAATACATTGGTAATCTAACCAATCGTTCGCTCTCATTTGTTGTATATTTATCCTCGCCTCTGAACTCGCCATATTTCTTTCCTGCTGGTGCAGAGTGTAATGGAATATAATGAAATACAGCATTGATTCCATTGTCCTTCAGATAAGAAAGCATTTTCGTTCTTTCATCAAAATTCTTTGTCTTGATATAAAACATATGTGCATTATGCGTACATCCTTCTGGTATACAAGGCAACTCTATCTTCCCTTGTTTTTCAAGGTCAGACAGTAATTCAAAATATAAATTCCAGCTCTTCATTCTATCGTCATATATTTTTTGTGCTGCTTCAAGCTGTGCCCACAAATATGCTGCATTTAATTCACTCGGCAAATAAGAGGATCCCGCATCAACCCATGTATATTTATCAATCTGACCTCGGAAAAACTTGCTTCTATTTGTTCCTTTTTCACGAATAATTTCTGCACGCTCAACATTATTCGCATCTCTTATTAAAAGAGCACCGCCTTCTCCCATACTATAATTTTTTGTCTCATGGAAACTAAAACATCCATAATCACCAATCGAACCAAGTGCTTTTCCTTTATATGAGCTCATAATTCCCTGTGCAGCGTCCTCAATCACAACTAGGTCATGACAATTCGCGATTTCCATAATTGTATCCATCTCACATGCAACCCCTGCATAGTGTACTGGCACAATTGCCTTTGTCTTATCTGTTATCGCGTCTTCAATCAGGGTCTCATCAATATTCATTGTGTCTGGTCTAATATCTACAAACACACATTTTGCTCCTCTTAACGCAAATGCATCGGCTGTTGAAACAAATGTATAAGACGGCATAATAACCTCATCTCCCGGTTGTATATCAGCAAGTAGAGCGGCCATCTCTGTTGCATGTGTACAAGAAGTTGTTAATAACGCCTTTGACGCGCATGTCTTACTTTCAATCCATGCGTTACACTTTTTTGTAAATGCCCCATCACCACATATTTTATGTGAAGCAATTGCTTCCGATATATATTTTTCTTCATTCCCCAAATATGGTGGAATATTAAAATTAATCATTTGATTTTCCCTCGTTTTCTATTTATGTATAATGAAATATTCTCACTACCTTTTCAAAATATTGTTATACATAATTTTATACTTTTGAATTATTTTCAAACTCTCAATGTTCACGATTATTGTACAAGAATCCTCTTTCAAATTCAAGTTTTCCAACATTTCATATCTCAATTAGCAAGTCAAGACCATGAACATTTCGATTTATCAAGTTCCGAAACAGATGTTAACATCACCGCTTTCCTAAGGTCATGACTTTTTTCCTCCTATCTTCCAATAATCATATTGCCAGCTCTTAAACTGTTGATTTTATACCGCCACTTTTCTCCTCATTAGCATCATAGCCAATGCCTTTTGTCCGCATGTGATAAAAATCTCAAATCATCCCACTATAACTGTAATAAATAATTTTTTCTATTATGTAATATAAACATTTCATAGAATCCTGTTTTCTTCTTCATTAGCTATACTTTATTATATATTTTGAGCCATACTTAAGTATAATATCATACTCTTCTATATTTGTCCAAATTTTAGAGATTTTGGCTTTTTGTCAAGTAATCGTTGGCACGATACGCATTACATAAAAATCCTATATTCGGCAGTTCTTTCTGGCAGTCATATACATTTATCCCCACCAACTTTGTTCCGTTTTATATACCTGCAAAATATTCCCATGCCTGACGTGTGTTTGCTTTTACTGTTTCATTCAAATACATTAAACTTCCCTGAACTGGATATTCGTAAACGCTCATATGGAGCGTTTACGAATTTAAAAAACGAAACATCCAATCTGAATTCACTGATTCAGAACTAACATTTTCAGCATGTTCCAATTCTTCATAAGTATTATCAACTACTGCTTCAATATTTTGTTGCTTGGTAATCTTTTGATATACCAAACGACTAGATGCCCTTTTTGCAATTTTCCTAATGTGCTTAGGCTCATATGCTTTTCCAATAGCTCCCGAAACAGCTTCAATCAATTTTTCTGCTGGTGACACAAGAGCCTGTACTATCTCAGTTGTTTCCATTTTCTTTTTACTAATGGTGCGGCAAGAATTTTTTGCAATCTGATTTACCAAATCCAGACCATCATATATCTCCAATTTATACTGCCCCAGTCTCATTCTTCGGGATGCAATATCTCTTAATATCTCAATATCACTATCCTCAGTCAACATAAATCCGCAATTGCTTTCATTCTCTAACGGATAATATATCACTGTACAATATTTCTCAAGCATCCCAAAAATATCATCTCGAATTATCTTTTCGTCTGGTTTTTTTAATTCCTCAATAACCACACATATTGTTTCTACTATTTTATTCTAATCCATATTAACCTCTCCGAAAAAAGGCTGCACATAATGTACAGCCCATTTTTCAGTCCTATCCAATTATATTGACTCTTTCAACTCAACATATTCATCTATTAAGTCTAATACTCTATCCAGATTTTCCGGATTATCAAATTCTTTCATATATTGCAAATCTGGAAGCATAGTATCAGTTTTGTAGTCAAACAGCTTCTTCTTTGTCATGCCCAAAGCATCCACTATTCTATCTCACCCAGGCTCCACTCGCATTAAACCTATACACTTTCTTTCCAATCCTTACCTTGCCGGTCATCATAGCTCCGGAACCATTCATGTAATACCAGTTGCTTCCATCCCAGACCCAGCCTGTCGCCATTGCTCCGGAACCGCTCATGTAGTACCAGTTGCTTCCATCCCAGACCCAGCCTGTCGCCATTGCTCCTGAACCATTCATATAGTACCAGTTACTTCCGTCCCAGACCCAGCCTGTCGCCATTGCTCCTGATGCATCCATATAATACCAGTTTGCTCCGTCCCAAGCCCAGCCTGTCACCATGGCTCCAGAACTGCTCATATAGAACCAGTTATATCCGTTCCAGACCCAGCCTGTTACCATAGCTCCGGAACTGCTCATGTAGTACCAGTTTGCTCCGTCCCAGACCCAGCCTGTTGCCATGCTTCCGTCCGAGTTCATATAATACCAGACTCCCTGGACACTCTTCCAGCCTGTAACGCGATTATTATTCTCGTAGTAGTACCAGTAGCCATTTTCATAGCTCCAGCCATTTATCGCCTGTGCTGGCTGCTGAGGAGCTGTGTTGTTATTTGTATTATTATTTCCTGTTGTGCTGCCTGTTGTATTATTATCTGTGTTATTCCCGGTTGTATTACCTGATGTATTATTATCTGGTTTTGTCTCAGGTTTATTTACATCTGTATTGCCAGTGTTGTTACCAGGTTTATTGCCATCTGTGCTGCCTGTCGTATTGTCCGGCTTGTTTTCAGGCTTATTCCCAGTAGTGTTATTTTCATTTTGTTTCCAGTGTGCATACAGTGTCTGGTCGCTTGTCACAGTTACTGTCGATGTACTGCTAATCTTACTGCCTCCGTCAGCCGCTGTATACCAGCCCTCAAAGCTATAGCCATCTCTTGTTGGCACATACGTATCCAGCCCGTCATACTTTCCGCCTTCTGATACCGTGAAGCTGCTTCCTGCTGCCAGCTTTCCTCCATTTGCATTAAGTGTGACTGTATGGGTTGGAATCACAGGCTCTACTGTTGGTGTCTTCACATTGTTGTCTGTAAATGCTTTTATGCACAGATTTCCATTGGCATTTTGGCCGAAAGCACTGCCTGAACCTATAAAACTATTATATTTCGTGCCGGTTTGATATCCTTGTACCGCGGCATTATATATATAGTTTTTCGTTCCTTCCTCCTGCACGCTGACGGCCTGTTCACAATCGATTGCCGCCTTATCCGTTGTTACTACAACAGAAAATGTATCACCTGCACTTAACTCTACTTCCTGTTCCAGTGGAATTGTATACACACCTGCATTAAGTGTACTTCCAGTCGTTGTTGACACCAAATCTCCCGATTGAGGATTCCAGGAGTATTTAATATTTTTGTATACCTCAATCCGGTATGACACATTTGCTGCTCTAATCATAGACAATGATACTGCCTTAAGTGTTTCAGAGTCTACTCCATCCTTTGCCTTAATCTGAAATACATTTGCCACAGTAGTGGCATTTACAGTGTATGTGTCCATACCTCCATCCAACTGATAATTATTATCATATGGTCTTTTTGCGGTAAAGTCAAAGGATACTGCGCTGTCAGAAATTGTCGGGTCACAATAGCTGATCCAGAAATATGGTGTACTCGCTCCCCAGCTGTTTCTCACCAGCCAGGCTCCATCACTTGCAGGTTTTTCAGCTTCTGAATGGCCAAAGTTTTCCTTCGAATAATTATCATCCCAGCCCACAATCATGACCGCATGATAACCGCCATATGCCATATCTTTTGTTACTGGAACATAATAACTATCCTGTACATAGCTCACGTCCTCCGATGTTGGTTTATGATAAAAAGTGGCATCATAGTAGGTAATACCAACTCCACCATGCTCCATAATCTGCTCTTTAACCAGCTCCGGGTTGGTCCTGATATTAGTAAAATATGCGTCTGTCATGTAGGCTGCGTTTTTCGCATATGCATACTCAGATGATAAGCCATTTGTGACACTTGTCTCTGCCTGTGAATATGGGAGAACTGCCTCTGTTGTAGGTCCATACCACTGTGCAAATCGGCGCACACTCATCTGATAGCTGCCTCCATACTGCAAATAGCTGAATTGTCCATCTGGATTAGTATATATTCCATTTGGTCCATCATTCCATCTAATATAATCCCCCTCTGTTCCGCCCAGAGGGTCTACTACAGTATGATAGTTAAAATATGCTAATGATAACTCGCTTAAATCAATTGTTTTGTCTGCTTCCCCATCATGTATCAAGTCAAACTCTGCAAGTCCCACAGATGAAAATGCCCAGCACGTTCCATAGGGATTCTGATCTCTGTTTGCCGGCATTGAGTCAATAAATGACTTGTCTACCTGACTTGGATATGCTGCCGGTATTGTCTCCCGGCCTGCGTAGTTCTGATATTCCGGCAGTTCAACTGTCGGTGTATTATTGTCATCCTCTGACAGCACATATCCGCCGCCAAAAGACGCAGGCTGCGGGTCCGTTCCCAGCTCACTTGCCCAAATCGTAACCCTGCCGCTCTGCATTCCCAGCATTGCAATAGCTGCAAGAGCTGCTCCACTGATTAGTTTTCTGATAATGTGTTTTTGCACTATATTTCTCCTGTATTGTAAAGTCAATCGTTACTTTAGTACTATTGTACTTACTCTGACTATACAGGAAATTTTCCAGTGCGTCAAGTTATATATATATATATATA
>URLU01000132.1 GCA_900548765.1 uncultured Lachnobacterium sp. | reverse complement strand
CTGTTCCGAATTTTCCAAATACCGTTGAAAAAGCAGCTCCAACCAATGCTGTTTTTTCAAGTGCCACTCCATCTGCACCAGTGACAAGCACCGTGCCTGTAGCCGGGTCAACCACTCCTGATGACAAAATCACAAAGGCTGTCAATGTACACACAACGATTGTATCTGCAAACACCTCAAATATTCCCCACATTCCCTGACGAACAGGCTCACGGACATTTGAGCAGGAATGAACCATTACAGAGGAACCAAGTCCTGCCTCATTTGAGAACACTCCCCTCTTAAAGCCCCATGTGATTACACTTTTTACTGTAACACCGACAAAGCCGCCCTCTACTGCCTTGATACCGAATGCACAGCCGAAAATACTCTTGAACACAAGTCCTGCACTCTGGATATTTGAGAAGAATATCACAAGAGCTCCTATCATATAAAGTGCAACCATAAAAGGCACGATTTTTTCTGTAACGGCTGCAATTCGCTTGATTCCTCCTATAATCACAAGGGCTGCCACAATGACAATTCCAATTCCTGTAACCCAGGTCGGGACATTAAATGCTGCCTTAAGGTTAACTGCTATGGTGTTATTCTGGGATAAGTTTCCGATTCCAAAGGAAGCAAACAGGCAGAAAATACAGAATGCCACTGCCAAAACTGCTCCCAGTGTCCTGCAGTTTTTGTGCCTGCCCAGTCCATCCCTCAGATAGTACATAGGACCTCCACACCATTCACCTCTCTCATTTTTCCTTCTATAATAGATTCCCAGCACATTTTCAGAGTAGTTAGTCATCATCCCAAAGAAAGCAGCAATCCACATCCAGAAGATTGAACCAGCTCCTCCCGCCACGATTGCGGATGCCACACCAGCTATATTTCCAACTCCTACTGTGGCAGCAAGAGCTGTACACAGTGACTGAAACTGCGAAATATTATGCTTGTCTGACTTGTCCTTGGAATCGCTTTCCTTATTAAACAGCTCTCCAATTGTGTGTTTCCACCAGTGTCTGAAGTGGGAAACCTGGAAAAATCCGGTGAGACAGGTCATTATAATACCTGTTCCCAAGAGAAGGATAAGACCAATCTTGACCCACACAAAGTTGTTAATCACGTCATTAACATGCGCAACTGTTGCCAGAAATTCATTCATTTTTCATAATTCTCCCTTTTTACGATTTCAACATATCAACTAAAAGCTGTCGTTATCAGTTTTCAAATGTCTTGCAAATAAAAATGTACCATAAACCTGCACATGAGCGCAAGATTTATGGCACACTTTATTATGCTAATGTAAAAGAGTTATATTACTGCTTTGTTTTTTTGCCTGTTTTATTTTGTACATTTCCTTATCAGCCATTACTATGTACTCATCCAGACTTTTTCCACTTGCCGGATCCGTCACAATTATTCCGTAACTTATGCTCACGTCACTCTTCTTAAGCTCGGACGAAACCTTCCCGATAAAATCCTGTATAACTTTATCATCATTGTGCGGATAAAAGAGCACAAATTCATCTCCACCGAACCTATATACAAAGCCCTCTACCGGCTTCTCCCGCTCAAGGGTCTCAGCTATTTCCTTTAAAACTTCATCGCCATACTTATGCCCCTTAGTATCGTTTATCTGCTTAAATCCATCTACATCAAAGAATATCATGCTGCAGCTGGTTCCATTTTCTGTAAGATTCTTGAATCTCGGCATTACCATCTCTGTGTATGCCACACGGTTGTAAAGCCCTGTCAGGGCGTCTCTGTTGTAGATGTTTTTAAGCTCCTCATTGATTACCTCCAGCTTTCTCTGCTTATAGAGGTTCTCAAGCCTTGTGACAAATGTAGAATTAATGGACATCACATCAGCATTGTCATACAAAAATCTCGGATTTCTGAGTACTGTGCAGCCAACAATCCTATCCCTGAAATGAATCGAACAAAGCATAAATGTGTTACGGCCTGGCTGGTTCTCCATATAGGTTTTCAGTTCAGCAAGCGTCCTTACGTCCATTTTACCCTTTTGTTTTTCCCCTGCGTAAGAGAGCATCAGATTGTCAGGATTGTATCTCTTCCTTGGGAACTCTCCATGAATAGATGCCTGAACCAGCTCCTTGTCTGTGATAATATAGATACCATCGCAGTCCAGTGAGAAAACATACTGGGCAAACTTCTCATAGAGCTCATTGTAGGAAACACATTCCTCAATAGCATTCTGAAGAGTCATGACCGCCTCTTCCTGCTCGCCTACTGTCACCTGATACTCAATCTGCTCCTTGGCGTATCTTCTATAATCCACACGTCCGTTGTTAGGACAGCCACAGCTCTCGCCATAGACCAAGTCTGATTGGAGATAGTGGTATTTTTCAATCGGTCTGCCATCCCACAGGTCTGCTAAAATCTGCATGGCAGTCTGACCGATTCTGCCACGATTGCTTTCTATTGTAGTAATCTGTGGGCTGAAAAATGCAGCCTTGTCCAGGTTGTCACAGCCTGTAACCAGAAAATCCTCCGGCACGCTGTAACCATACCTTGCAGCCTCTGAGCATATTCCTGCTGCTATATTGTCATTTGCACACACAAAAGCATCCGGAAACTCACGCTTTTTCTCCTGCCACTCCTTCATGTATCTGACACCTGTAGCAAAATCATAGTCTCCATTCATGTACATGTCATCTGTTACAGGAATACCATAGCTCTCCATAGCTTCCTTAAAAGCTTCAAGCCTCACAGTGTTTTCGTACTGTCCCTCCGGACCTCCTGCATAGACAAAGCTCCTGCAGTTGTGGTGATTGTACAAGTGGTCTATCATCTCTGTAAAAAGTCTCTTATTATCATTCCCCACATAATAAAAGCCCTCCATGTCATAAGCTATGCTGACAACCGGTGTCCTGGTCTGCTCCAGCTTCCCTACAATGGACTCTATCTGTTCCCCGTCCACCATATTACTGCAATCAAATATTATTCCATCAAATCCATCTAACTCCGGCAGACTGTAAATCACGTATTCTCCGTCATTAAACTTCTTGTCATGGCTCCAGTTACCATTTGAGCTGAAATAATAGAGGCATATATCTATGCCCAGACTCTCTGCCTGCTTTATAATTCCATCCACCCAGGAATATGTAACTAATCTTTTCCATCCATCTGCTATAAGCGCAATTTTCTTCATTCTCTTCTCCAATACTCACGCTTTTAAGCTGCGTGCAACTATATGAATACATTATAGACAAAAAGACCACGCAGTACAATCGCCTGCGTGGTCTTTTTGTATTATTTCGTTATTTCAATAATTCTCGTATTTTAAAGCTTGATGAATATAGCTGTCTCTTTCTTCAAATCGCCTGCTATCTCGTAGTTCTCATCCATACGCTTCGAAATATTATCCATATCCTCAACCAATACCTGAGTACTGTCTGCCGCAGATACAACACCATTTACACCTTCATCAATAGCATGTGAAATTGTGTTGATAGAATCAGCAATCTCATCCATTGATTTCTTGAGTAAGTCTGTCTTCTCCTCGAACTGACTCATAGACATCTCAATATTGGAAGCCTTGGCTCTGTACTCGCCTCCTGCCTCGACGAACTTCTGAAACTCTGGAAGAATTGACTCATTCATGTATCCAACCAAATCATTTGCATTGTCAGCAAGATTATGTACCGCATTGATAACGATGCTGTTAATATGCTGGATGTTATTTGCTGCTTCCTGACTGGCAGCGGCAAGCTGGCTGATTTCTGTGGCAACAACTGCAAAGCCTCTTCCTGCTTCTCCTGCTCTGGCAGCCTCAATAGATGCATTTAATGCAAGCAGGTTTGTCTGGCTTGCGATATTTAAAATATCATTGGTAAGGGTGTTAACCTGATTTACACTGTTGCTTTCCTCGATAGCCTTTTCAAGCACAGTTAAAATCTCGTTTACCTTCTGACCTGTAGAATCCATATTTGCCTTTGCTGTTGTCTCCATCGCAAGTGCGTGATTCTTCATCTCTCTTGTCTGCTCGTTAATCTCAGTTGTCTTGTCCGCAATGTCATTAACCTCATTGGCTACTGACTCTGTATTGCTGTTGATTACTGATGCATTCTCTGCAATATCCTGCATTGTGGCTGAAAGCTCTTCTGTCAAGGCTGAAAGATCAGACACGCTCCCGTTACTGGTCTGTACACTCTGCCTTACCTCATTTACAACAGCTTCCATCCTGTTTGAGTTGCTGATAATAATCTTAAATATCGCCTGCAGCTTGCTCATGAAAGTATTGATACCATGACCAACCGCATCAATCTCCTTGTTGTCAGCTATAGATACTCGCTGTGTCAAATCTCCCTGCTTGTTATCAATATTCTCGATGATACCGCTTATCTCCTTCTGGGTTACTGAAAGAGGTCTGATAACCATCCTGAGTACCAGTACTGACGCAAAACCAAGTGCAGCCACACTTATGACAATTGTTGCTATACTTGTCGTCAATGAAGCAGCATATGTCTTCTCAAGGTTTGTCTTCTCAACATCTGCGTTTGTATTTACCTTGTCTTTGATAGTATTTATAGAAGCAGCTATTGCATCTGCATATGTAGATACATCTCCATTGGCAAGGGCATATGCCGCCTCATTGTCTCCTGCCGCACTATATGCCATCAGGTTTGCACACTCATATTTCAAGTTCTCATAGTTCTCACAGATTGTCTTGTAATCTGACTGTGTATCTTCATCAACATATATCTTATAGCTTTCAAGCTGCTCATCAAGACTTGCTTCCTCAGCCCTGATTTTCTCTACAACACTAATCATTGTATTTAAGTCTGTGGCCACAATATGTGACAAACCCAGGTTATGGATTTCCATTGTAGACTGCTCAATGCTTGCCAGCTCACTGACATTGGTCATTGATTCCCCTGCAATAATTGTGGCTGCGCTGTTTACATTTCTAAGACTCGCCAACGACCAGATGTTTGATATAACACTCACAATTCCGAGAATAAATACCGGAATCATTACTATAACCTTAGTGCTTATTTTCTTTTTCTGATTCATCCTGTATTCCTCCTCTAGTTAGCTGCCGACTGCGTGATGCCCTCAACCAGTGTATCCATTATTTCTTGTAAATCAGTCCCATTTGGATTGCCGCTTGCCATTGTTTCACCAAATGCACTCATTGCATCCCAGTAGCTGTTTCCCACACGCTGTAAGGTACCATACTGTGCCTGATCCATGACAGCAATAAGTGCAGGAACCTGTGATACTGCATCAGATGATGCTGCTACTATGTTTGAAGGTCCCTGATTGTTAACCTCAAAACGCAATGTCTGATTCTGCTCGTTTGTAAACCAGTCTGCTAATTTTGCCGCCCACTCAGGGTATGCAGAATACGCGTTTACTCCCATGTATTTATATCCCTTGAAGGATGCCATCTGCACCTGCTCACCATTGCAGGTGTATGTAGGCAGCTTTACAGCACCATAATTATCGCCCCATATCTGCTTAATGGTAGCTGCATTCCATGCTCCACTGACTCCGGCAATTACACTGCCATCCTCTGCCCCAGCCAGAAAGTCTGTATCTACTGCATTCATAAATCCAGGATTTGTTGCAATTGCAAGCATAGACTGTGCTATATCAACACCCTTTATGGCTGTATCTGTAGCATTCCAGTTACAATGGTTTGTTACACCATCATCATTCACACCAAAATCAAGACCTGTGTTGCCAAAAAACGAATACATATACCAGCCTGAGCTCCAATCCATGGTAATCTTCTTGCCGTTTGCTGCTGCAACTGCAAGCATGCCATCCATAGTCTGTACATCCTCATCTGTAAAGTAGTTTTTATCGTAATACATAAAATAGCCATTATCCGCAGTCATCGGATATGCATAGAGCACATCATTAACTGTTGCTGCAGCAACTGCACCCTCATCATTTGCAGCCTTTACCTCATCTGCATTTGCTACCGGATATAAAGCACCTGCTGCAACAAGTCCTGTTATCTGGTCATCTGCCAGTGGGTATACATCCGCTGCATTATGAATGTCACCGAGAACATTATTTTTTGCCTCAGAATCCGCAGATGCTTCAAGTGTAATATCAAAGTCCGCCTGTCCTGCGTACTCCTGCTTGAAGCTCTCAATCATCTGATTCATCATGTCAAAATTGCTCTCCTCAGACCATACCTTAAGTGTTACTGTTCCGTCACTTCCCTGTGACACTGAACTGTCAGCCTCTGTAGATGCCACGCTTGCGTTTCCTGCTGCACTGCCACAGCCTGAAAGTAAAGACACACCCATAGCTGCTACCAGAACAGATGCTATCCATTTCTTCTTCATACTTATTCTTCCTTTCGTATGTATACAATATGGTATTA
>URLU01000131.1 GCA_900548765.1 uncultured Lachnobacterium sp. | reverse complement strand
CAAAATGAAGCAGTCCCATGACAATCATGATGATACCTGACAGAAAAGTAGCGACGATAAGACCGCTGGTACCGTACTGGGCGATAATGCCATATATTATGACAACGAATGCGGCAGTAGGACCGCCAATCTGTACCCGGCTTCCACCCAGAAAAGAAATGAAAAATCCAGCGATAATGGCAGTGTAAAGACCCTGTTCGGGATTGACACCGGAAGCGATTGCCAGAGCAATCGAAAGCGGCAGGGCTATAATCGCAACGATGATGCCGGCGACTACGTCCTTGACGAACTGTTGTCTACTATAATTTTTCATAGTCGAAAAGAATTTCGGCTTGATGTACTTAAGTGATTCCATACAATATTCCCTCTTTTAAATAAATGATTGAATGATACTTGAAAGCAGCAGCGATGTTAAACAAAATTGAAACAACATTAGTATTGATGTAATAACCGTAACAAATACAACTGCAATATTAAACGTATGTAAATTCAAACTTCCCACTCAAAACCTAAATCTATCGGATGGCATACAGTTGTTTCGCAGAACAAAATATGAACTGCCGCAGGTTTCCAATAAACCCGGCAACGTTAAACCTTAACAAGTTTAAACACCCTATCCGCGAACAAAGCCTGCGGCTGACTTCATATTTTTTCTGCGGAATAATTGTATGTTATCCGATATCCCCCAAACGTATAGCGTGGGAAGTTTGCGAAACTCACAAACGCTCCTAATATTATCAAGCCTCATGGAATTATTCAAGAGGAAAAATTATAAAATCAGGGTTAAGTAATCCCGGAATCATCCGATAAATAATGTGAAAGCACAGATTTCAAGGAAGAAAGGGGATGCTGTTATGCGAATAGATGCATATAACCAGATTGCACAATTGTATGGAGTAAACAAGACTACAGCAGCACAAAAAAACTCAAAGCCTGCTTCAACAAGGGATGAGTTTACTATTTCATCAGCTGGTAAGGATTTGCAGATTGCAAAGACAGCGGTAGCACAAGCTTCAGACATCAGGGAAGATAAGGTTGCATTGCTTAAGAACAAGATAGACTCTGGTGAATACTCAGTGAGTCCTGATGACTTCGCTGCAAAACTGCTGGAGAAATACAACTCACTTTAATTATTAATAAGGAAACGAGGAATTAGTGTGGCTAGTTTGGTAGAAGAGCTTGTGGTATTGCTCAAGGAAGAAATTGAAGATTACAGAAAGCTTATAGAGTACGGTGAGCAAAAACGTCAGATATTAATTGATGCAGATGTACCGGCACTTGAAAAGCTGACAGCCCTTGAACAGGAAGCAAGTGATGAGCTCATTGTAAAAGGCAGCAAACAGGCAGGGCTTTTGAATGACATAGCAACAGTCCTTGGCAAAGAGCAGGAACAGATGACAGTTACCAAACTTATAGGCTGTCTGGATTCGCAGCCAAAGGTTCAGGCGAAGCTTATGGCAGCGAAGGAAGCACTGATTGAATCGGCAAAGGAGTTACAGGAAGTAAACAATATCAATTCAGTTCTGTTAGCTCAGGCAATTGAGATGGCTGAATTTGACATTACTCTGTTCAAAAGCATGCGACAGGCGCCGGAGACCGCAAATTATGGCAAGGATGCATATAATACAGGCGCAATTTTAGGCAGCAGTGGTTTTGATGCCAAGCAATAATTTAGGAGGGAACAGATAGATGGCAAATGGATTCGGCAGTTTCTATGTTGGAAATTCAGGACTGGTAAACGCACAGAATGCGATTAACGTCACTGCAAACAACTTAGCCAATGTGGACACACCAGGCTATGTCAGGGAGCAGGTTAGATTTTCAGATAAATCATATATAACACGCGTAAATCCAACAATCCGGACTAATATGCAGCAGAATGGTCTGGGAGTTTCAGTTTCAGATGTGGCACATGCGCGTGACATATTCTTAGATAAAGCATACAGACGTGAGAATGGACGAAGCGAGTTCTACAGCAGCATGTATAATGCAGTTGCTTATGTGGAGGACATCCTTCAGGAAATTGATGGAGAGGAATTCAAACAGAGTGTAGCTGACCTATGGAAGGCCTTTCAGGAATTCGGAAAGGATCCGTCGAACTCTACCAACCAGAGTCTGATTCTGCAGAAGTCAGAGCTGTTTTTGTCCAGAGCCACAAGTGTGTATTCTGATCTTCAAAAATACCAGGAAAATATAAATGAAGAGATAAGCGACAAAATAGACCGTGTCAATGAGATTGGAAAGCGTGTCAACGAGTTAAACTACGAAATCATGAAGGTTGAGTCCAATGGATTAGAGACCGCCATGACTCTGAGAGATGAGAGAGATTATCTCATAGATGAGCTGTCAGGCTACTTAAATATTGAAGCCAAGGAAAACAGCACCGGTCAGGTGATAATCAAGGCAGAGGGCGTGACCTTTGTCGATGAGGACGGCTTCAACAAGATTGGCTTGAGAGTCAAGGAATCTGCAAAGGGCACCGGCTTTTATACACCATTCTGGGGACATCTGTCAGACGCAGCCAAGGGCGAAACGGGCTACACTGATGTGTTTGATTTCAGTATGGATATTTCTACAGAATACAATAACGATATAGGAAGCATCAAGGCTTTGCTCTATGCCAGAGGCGAGAACTACGGCGAGTACGAGTATCTGGACACTGAGGCACAGGCAAATTTCAGCCAGGAATTTAAGGACAAATACGCTTATTCCAAGATTGATGACTGCGTAGTGGCAGAGACACAGGCAGAAGTTACCTACCTCCTGCACAAGGTTATATTGGCAATGAATGACATCATGGTGCCAAACAAGACCATGAGTGCTGATGAAATTCAGGCAGCAGCAGGAAACGGAGCAACATCAATCACAGCCTATGATGCAAATGGCAAGGAGTATCAGATTACTTCAAGCACAAAGATACTTGACGCAGAAAACTGCAATGTGGGAGCGGACAAGAAAATTCCGCCAGAGGAACTCTTTGTGAGAGATAACTGCGAGAGATACACAGAGGTGACATACACAGACCAGGATGGCAATACTCAGACCCTCTATGTATACAATGAGGAGGATGAGTACGATACCAACACCCTCTACAAGATAGGAAATGTATCAATCAATCCAGACCTGCTCAAGGAAGTTACCAAGATGCCTGTATACAGACAGAATGGAACAGCAGACAGCAATGGTGCAGTGGATATGTCTCTGGGCACCAAAATCACAGCAGCATGGCAGCAGACCTCGATGGTTATCGCACCAGATGATACAGTGCCATGTAATTTTGAGAATTATTACGACAAGATAATCGACAGACTGGGAATATCTGGAAATGTGTACTACACCGCCAGCCAGACAATGTCAGCAACCGTGGCATCTGTAGACAACCAGAGACAGCAGGTGATAGGTGTATCTTCAGACGAAGAGCTCACAAACATGATTAAATATCAGTCAGCCTACAATGCGGCCAGCAGATATATAACAGTAATCAGTGAGATGACAGATACCATAGTTTCGGGGCTGATTTAGACCCATAGCTAAAAGCGGGAGGAATGGCTTATGCCTTCAACATTTTTCGGACTAAATATAGGATCAAGTGGACTGCGTTCCTTTCAGGTAGCAGTAAATACCACTGCAAATAATATCGCAAATGTACAGACCAAGGGCTATACAAGACAGGAGGCAACTCTTGCGGCAACAAACGCCATGAGAGTAGCAGCCCGTTACGGAAGCACAGGAACAGGTGTCAATGTAACCAAGATTACACAGGTCAGAGACGAGTATTATGACACCAAATACAGGGAGAATAATGCCACACTTGGCAGATATGAGCAGAGACTTTACTACATGGATCAGATAGAGACTTACTTCAAGGATGATTCCACACTAGAGGGATTCTCTACCATATTCTCAAAGATGTTCGCAAATCTGGACACTGTAAAGACAAATGCAGCAGATAAGAACACCAGAGCACAGTTTATAAACAGCGCACAGAGCCTGTGTACATATTTTAACTCAATGGCGCAGAACCTGTCGGAAATTCAGGCGGACTGTAATGAGGAAATCAAAAACGCCACAGACCAGATAAACTCTATTTCGCAGAAGATTTGTCTCTTAAATAAAGAGATTAACCAGGTGGAGACAGGAACCGGTGCCTGGGCAAGCAACTTAAGAGATGAGAGAGCAAACCTTCTGGATGAGCTGTCAAAGCTTGTGACAGTTACCACATCAGAGTATCAGGTAGAGAATACAAACAATCCGGACATGCCTCTGGGCGGTACCAACTTCTCAGTATATATAAACGGAGAGAAGCTTGTAGATGGAAGCACCTACAGGACACTGGAATGTGTGGCATCAGATACCAAGAAGACCCTGACAGACAACGAGGGCTTGTATGAGATGTACTGGACTGACACAGATATGCATTTTTCAGCACTTACAGGCACAGGAAGCGGCAGCTTAAAGGGATTTTTCGAGATGCGTGATGGAGACAACGCAGAGAATCTCAAGGGAAAAGTCACAAGAGTAGATGTTGATAATAACACAGTTACAATAGGAAGCGTAACAGCAGATGAACTCAGTGAGTTAAATCTGCCGGCAACAATGGGCTCAATCACTGTGGGCAACAGGACCTTCTCATATGAGTCATGGGAGGCAAAAATCAATGCGGATGGTTCGATAGAAGAGATTACCTTTAATCTGGGAACCCAGTACGATAACTTTGGCAACCAGAAGAAGATATCTGCAGATGTAGTGGATTCAAGACTGACAACAGGAGCAGGAATAGACACAATGGGTGTTCCATATTACATGGCACAGTTAAACCAGTTCGTCAGAAATTTTGCCAGACTCTTTAACGATATAGAGTCTAAAGCAGAGGACTTGAACGGTGACCCGGCAGGAACATTTTTTCAGGCAGAGACAAAGAACGGGACAGTATTCAGCTTTGCAGAGGCAAATAATACTACTATAACCAGCACCAGCGATTCATATTATCAGCTCACCGGAGCAAACTTCAGAGTGAGTCAGGATATGATTGATAATCCATCAAAGTTTGGTACTACAACAGACAGCGTAAAGCAGGATGCCTATGACGTAATCGAACAGCTCTTAAAGCTGCAGAGCGATACAAAGGTCTACAGAGGAGACAAGGCAAGCTCATTTTTGGAAACATTAATCTCAGATGTATCGGTAGATACAGAGAAGGCCAAGATATATTACAATGTCTATAACAATCTGAGCACCACAATAGATAACCAGCGTACATCAATATCAGGAGTAGATGAGGACGAGGAAGCCCTGAACCTGATTAAGTTCCAGAATGCCTACAATATGAATTCAAAAATCATATCAGTAATGGCAGAGATGATAGACAAGCTGGTAAATGAGACAGGCGTGTAAAGAGACCTGCGGACAAAAGGAGGTAAGAGGATATGCGAATTACCAACAATATGATAATGGGAAATACTAAGACCAATATCAATTCCACCAAGATACTGGTGGACAAGTATAATACCCAGATGACAACCCAGAAGAAAATATCAAAGGCATCAGAGGATCCGGTTATCGCAATCCGTTCCATGAGAATGGCAACAACACTGTCACATCTGGGACAGTATGTGGATAACAATATACCGGATGCCCGGTCATGGCTGGATGTGACAGAGACATCATTAAAAAATATGAAGTCGATTATCACAGATATCAGAACCCAGTGCGTAAATGGTTCAACAGATACACTTACAGCAGACGACAGAGAGACAATCTTAAAACAGCTCACCCAGCTGTCGAAGCAGGTATATTCTGAGGGCAACTCAGACTATGCCGGCAGAACAATATTTACAGGATATTATACATCATCAAATCTTACATTTATGAAGGATCAGAAGGATACAACATACGAGATAACACAGGGCTTCACATATGAGGATTTAAAAGAGGCGAGATACTACACCGCAGGTGTTACTGTACCGACAACAGTAGAGAAGAAAATCCCAGCAGGAGATGATATCAAGGATTACTACTGCAAGACAGATGTGCATGAGAATGCCTACCAGAGAATCCGGCTTGCCTATGGTGGAGTAACAGGAAATTCTGTAAAACTCAGCATAAAGGGAGCGGATGGCAATCCGGTGCAGACAGAGTCAAAGGATGCAAATGGAAATATCATAACAGATGCAAATGGAGATCCTGTTATGACAGACAAGTACCAGATTACAAAGGTATATGACAGTGCAGCAGATTTCACTTCACAGGTAGCCGGCAATGCCACTGTAGGTGATGACGATATAATTTTTATCGCAGATACAGGAGAATTGGTATTTGGTGCAAATGTGGCAAAAGAGATACAGGACAACAGATACAGCCTGGATGTGACTTATGATAAGACAGGCTTTGAAGCAGAGGATGCCAGACCT
>URLU01000130.1 GCA_900548765.1 uncultured Lachnobacterium sp. | reverse complement strand
ATGGAAAATTCCTTGAGTTCTGCCTGAGATTTAAGCCGCTTGTATTTATCGCAGCCATTGCCCTTTTGATTGTCTCAGCCTGGGGCTGTATCTCAAAGGGAATGACCTTTATGGATATGGACATGGAGACAAACCAGTTGTCAGTTACAATTGCTGCAAAAGAGGACGAGAAGCTTGATTTTGACGAGCTTACAGCCTTGTCTGATGAGGTTATGGACAGAATATCAGATATAGATGGAATAGAGACAATCGGTGCCACAGCAGGAGGCAGCTCTACAATGAGCCTTATGAACTCATCCACAGACTCTGTCAGCATGTATATTATTCTGGATGAGGATTCAGATGTAAGCTCCTCAGACGTGGCAGACCAGATTGCAGAAAAAACCAAGGATATGGACTGCGATATCAGTACAGATACCTCATCCATGGATATGACCTCTTATTTTGGTTCGGGTATTTCGGTAAAAATCAAGGGAAGCGATTTGGACAAGCTGCAGGACATTGCAGCGGATGTTGCGCAGATACTTGAGGACACAGAGGGGGTTATTGACATTGATGACGGACTGGATGATACAACAGCAGAGCTTAAGATTACTGTTGATAAGGAAGAGGCTGCAAAATACGGTTACACTGTTGCCCAGGTATTCCAGTTAGTCTATGCGGATATGTCATCAAACCAGAGTGCCACAACCATATCAACAGATATTAAAAAGTACGAGGTATATTTACAGACCGAAGACCAGTCAGAGCTTACAGTGGAGGATATAAAAGCCCTTACCTTTACCCATGTCAATGATGATGGGGAGGAAGAGGAGATACCACTTACCAGAATCTGTGATATAGAAGAGACAAACACCCTGAGCACTATTCACAGGGATTCACAGACCAGATACATCACGGTATCAGGCGGAATAGACGAGAACCACAATGTAACACTTGTATCCAACAAGATTCAGAAATCACTGGATAAGCTTGACATACCAGAGGGCTACAGCGTGGAGATGGTTGGTGAGGATGAGACCATAAATGACGCAATGAGCCAGATGGGACTCATGCTTGTACTTGCAGTTATATTTATTTACCTCATTATGGTTGCCCAGTTCCAGTCACTGGCATCACCATTTATAATTATGTTCTCCATTCCTCTTGCCTTTACAGGAGGCTTCCTGGGACTTATCATCACCGGACAGGAGCTTGGAGCTATATCAATGCTTGGATTTATAATGCTTGCAGGACTTATAGTAAATAATGGTATTGTGCTTATTGATTATATCAATCAGGCAAGAAAAGCCGGCATGAGCAAGCATAATGCAATTATAGATGCAGGAAAGACCAGAATCCGTCCAATCCTTATGACTGCGTTGACAACCATACTTGCCATGTCTACATCAGCAATTGGCATGGGACAGGGCTCAGAAATGATGAGACCGATGGCCATTACAATTATAGGTGGACTTATATATGGAACAGTGTTGACCCTGATTGTGATTCCTTGTATCTATGATGCCTTCAACAGGGAAAAGGACATGAGGGAGGACTTTTAAATGGAAATCGAGATTAAGGTTGAGAATATAAAGAATCCGCCAGAGAAGGTTCGTCTCATGTATGAGGCGGTCTCCCAGCTCCTTAAGGGAGACAGGGAGCTTTCATCCATCAAGGTGCAGGACATTACCCAGAAAGCCGGAATCGGCAAGGGCACAGCCTATGAGTATTTTTCTTCCAAGGAGGAAATTATTGCCAATGCCCTCATGTTTGAGTATGCCAACAAGATAGCCTTGCTGGTGGAGTCTGCCTTTAAGGAGAAGGATTTCAAAAAAAGATGCTATAAAATCATGGACTGGCTGTGTGATAACAAGGATTACAATATGATGTTTAAGCATCTGTTCAGGATGAATGCAGGGCTTCCGGCAGAGCCGCCTATGGAGAAGCTTGAGGAATGTGAGCCGGGCAATTTTGGCTATGAGGCATATCAGTACGTTTGCCAGATTATTGATGAATTTATGGAGGACGGTTATGCGCAGGGAGCTTTTACAGAGACAGACAAGAGAAAACGCTGTCTTGCAATTCTCACTGCAATGATTCAGTATGCTGTGCTTATAACTTGCCAGATAGGGGCACACTATGAGATAATGAGCGATAAGGAGATGAGAGAGGCTGTGTATACAAATATGATAAAATCGCTTAACTAATAGTATTTAATATTTGGTCTTGACAAAAAAATATTTGAAAAGTATGATGATAACCATAAAGCAATATAAAAAGGCAGTAAAGAAAGAGGAGTACATATTCCAAGTTTCGCAGAGAATGATGCCCGATTCCCAAGGAACGGCTGTGAGGCATCTGAGACGAAGAAGATGGAAGGTAGCTTTCCAGCCGAGAAACCCAGAAAGCCGATCAGGTATACCAGTTGGCATAAGTTTCTCCGACCCGCCCACGTTACAGGGCATGAGGCATTCGAGTCATGCAATATATATTAGATGATTCCGATGTAAACGAAGGTGGTACCGCGCTGATTCGCCCTTCCGACACTATGTGTCGGGAGGGCTTTTTGTTGTTGTATGCTAATTAAAACTAAAATGATGTAACATCCATAATAATGGAAATATTATACTAAACTAAGGCATACATCCACAACCCAGAATCCAGTTGCGAAGCAACGAAGATTCGTCCTTACTTTGTCTCACAGCGTTGCAAGAGTTTGAGCAGTCATAAACCTATGAAAGTCATGGTACGCAAATATATATTCTTATTTGTGACTGTGGAGAACATTAGATTTTCTTAATGTTCTGTTCATTCTCAGCAACCCGGCAACAGGACGTTGCCGGGAGCGAGACCTGAGCCATGGATGGCGAATGTCTAGCGTTTGCGTCAAGCTTAAATTACCATCATCAGAACATTTAGAAAATCTTATGTTCGTAACCCGGAACAAATAAGAATATATATTTGCGCACCATGACTCCCACAGCCTAAAAGCTGCTCAAACTCCTCATACACCACCACAAAGAAAGGACCAAAACATGAGCAAAGAGTTATCAAAAACCTATGACCCAAAAGACATCGAAGACCGTCTTTACAAAAACTGGGAAGAAAAAGGATATTTCCACGCAGAAGTGGACCGCAGCAAGAAACCATTCACAATAGTAATGCCGCCACCAAACATCACAGGCCAGCTCCACATGGGACACGCCCTTGACAACACCTTACAGGACATCCTCACACGATTTAAGAGAATGCAGGGCTACTCAGCCCTCTGGCTTCCGGGCACAGACCATGCCTCAATCGCAACAGAGGCAAAGGTAGTAGAGAAGCTTGCCAAGGAAGGAATCACCAAGGAAGACATCGGAAGAGAGAAATTCTTAGACGAGGTGTGGGACTGGAAGAAAGAGTACGGCGGACGTATTGTAAAACAGCTCCGTAAGATGGGCTCATCAGCAGATTGGCAGCGTGAACGCTTCACAATGGACGAGGGCTGTAATGAAGCAGTAAAGGAAGTATTCGTAAACCTTTATAATAAAAAGCTTATTTATCGTGGTGAGAGAATCATCAACTGGTGTCCACACTGTCTCACATCAATCTCAGACGCAGAGGTAGAGTATGAGGACCAGGCAGGACATTTCTGGCACCTCCGTTACCCACTTTCAGACGGAAGCGGATATATCGAGATGGCTACAACCAGACCAGAAACCATGCTTGGAGATACAGCAGTAGCTGTAAACCCAAATGATGACCGTTATAAGGATATGGTAGGAAAGACAGTTATCCTCCCAATCGTGCACCGTGAGATTCCAATCATTGCAGATGACTATGTAGATATGGAATTTGGAACAGGTGTAGTTAAGATTACACCAGCCCATGACCCTAACGATTTTGAGGTAGGACTTCGTCATAACCTACCTGTAATCAATGTACTCACAGAGGATGCAAAAATCGTTGACGATTATCCAGAGTTTGCAGGACTTGACAGATACGAGGCAAGAAAGGCAATCGTAGATGCCCTTGACAAAGAGGGAGCCCTTGTAGAAATCGAGGATTACTCACATAACGTAGGTACATGCTACAGATGTCATACAACTGTAGAGCCAAGAGTATCAAAGCAATGGTTCGTAAAGATGGAAGAGCTTGCAAAACCAGCAATTGAGGCTGTAAAGAGTGGCAAGACCAAATTCGTTCCAGAGCATTTTGACAAGACATATTACCATTGGCTTGAGAATATCAGAGACTGGTGTATTTCGCGTCAGCTCTGGTGGGGACACAGAATCCCAGCCTTCTACTGTGACGACTGCGGAGAGCTTGTAGTAACCAAGGAAAACTCATGCAAATGTCCAAAATGTGGCAAGGAGATGAGACAGGATCCAGATACACTTGATACATGGTTCTCATCAGCCCTCTGGCCATTCTCAACACTTGGCTGGCCAAATAAGACAGAGGAGCTTGATTACTTCTATCCTACAAATGTACTGGTAACAGGCTATGATATTATTTTCTTCTGGGTAATCAGAATGATGTTCTCAGGACTTGAGCATACAGGAGAGGTACCATTCAACACAGTACTTATCCATGGTCTGGTAAGAGATTCACAGGGACGTAAGATGAGTAAGTCTCTTGGAAACGGAATCGACCCACTTGAGGTAATCGACAAGTACGGCGCAGATGCCCTCCGTCTTACACTTGTGACAGGAAATGCACCTGGAAATGACATGCGTTTCTACTGGGAGAGGGTTGAGGCTTCCCGTAACTTCGCAAATAAGATCTGGAATGCATCACGTTTCATCCTTATGAACCTTGACAAGGCTGACAGCTCAGCAGTAGAGCTTTCTGACCTGGCACCAGCAGACAAGTGGATTCTTTCAAAACTCAATACACTTGCAAAGGATGTAACTGAGAACATGGAGAACTACGACCTTGGAGTCGCCGTTCAGAAGATTTATGACTTCATCTGGGAAGAGTTCTGTGACTGGTATATTGAGATGGTTAAGCCACGTCTCTGGAATGATGAGGATACAACCAAGGCAGCAGCCCTCTGGACACTTAAGACAGTACTTACAGAGTCACTTAAGCTGCTTCACCCATATATGCCATTTATCACAGAAGAGATTTTCCTTAATCTCACAGATGAGGAGACAATCATGCTCTCAAAGTGGCCTGAGTACAAGGCTGAGTGGAATTTCCCAGAGGCTGAGACAGCAATCGACCACTGCAAGGATCTGGTAAAGGGCGTCAGAAATGTCCGCACACAGATGGATGTTCCACCTTCAAGAAAAGCAAAGCTTTTCGTAGTTTCTGATGATGCTTCTATCAGAGCTGATTTGGATGCAAACAAGGATGTGTATGTAAATCTTGCATCTGCCAGCCAGATTTTTATCCAGGAAGATAAGACTGGAATAAGCGAGGATGCTGTATCAGTAGTTATTCCGGGAGCAGTAGCATACCTTCCACTTGAGGAGCTGGTAGACTTTGAAAAGGAAAAAGAGCGTCTTAATAAGGAAAAGGATAAGCTTACAAAGGAGCTTGCCCGTTCAAGAGGAATGCTCTCAAATGAAAAATTCTTAGCCAACGCAAAGCCTGAAAAGGTAGAGGAGGAAAAGGCTAAGCTTGCTAAATATGAGCAGATGATGGCACAGGTAGAGGAGAGACTTGCCTCAATGAAATAGGAGCCAAAATCATTTGTATTGTGCCTGCGGTTATGGTATCATGGTACTAGCTAAAGAAATCTTATCTAAAGAGGGATAGAGGATGGAATCAGGCAAGACTGTTAAGAGAGAGCCTCAGGTTAGAATTTCAAATGATGAGATGAGTGCTTATGTCACCCTTCCAATGAGAAATGTTGGGGATGAGTATGCCGTTGCAGATGTAATGGCTGCTCTTTCCCAGAGTAGGGTAACTTACGGCATTAAACAGGATAAAATCCGTGAGATGGTGGAGCAGAGAAACTATGGCAGGGAAGTTCTGGTTGCAGAGGGCAAGCCCCTTGTACCAGGCAGGGATGCAGAGTTTAAGTTTAATTTTGACACAGATTTACACAAGCGGCCGCTTGTCAGGGAGGATGGCTCTGTAGACTATTGGAGTATTCATTCTGTAGAGGTAGTAGAAGAAGGTCAGGTTATTGCCACCTATATAGAGCCTGTGGATGGTGAAAACGGCATGACTGTGAGAGGTAAGCCCCTTGCAGCAAGGCGCGGACGTCCACTGCCACCGCTTACAGGCAAGGGCTTTGAGCGCTCTGAGGACAATCGTGTATACACAGCTTCGATGTCAGGCAAGATAGAGAAAAGTAAAAACCGTATTACGATTTTACCGGTATATGAGGTCAATGGCGATGCAGATGTAAATGTTGGAAACATTGATTTCAGAGGAGATGTGATTATTCATGGAAATGTATGCTCCGGAGAAAAGATTAAATGCAGTGGCAGCCTCACTGTCGACGG
>URLU01000129.1 GCA_900548765.1 uncultured Lachnobacterium sp. | reverse complement strand
TGATTTGTTATGACAGAGAGTATCCAGAAAGTGCAAGAATACTGATGTTAAAAGGAGCTGAAGTTATTCTGGTGCCAAATGATTGTGGTTCCATGCAACCAAGAATCAGAGCACTTTCCACAAGGGCATATGAAAATATGGTTGCAGTCGCTATGGCAAATCCGAATGGAGATAATGCTGGATGTTCCTGTGCATATAGTCCAATTTGCTGGGATAGAAACGGAAAATGTGTTGATAACACAGTTTTGCTGGCTGATGATAAAACTGAGGGGATTTTTTATGCGGAGTTTGATATGGAAGCTATTAGAGAATACAGGAATCGGGAAATGTTAGGAAACACATTTCGTAAGGTAGAAGCATATAGTCAGTTGTTAAGTAAAGAAATCAAGGAACCATTTATAAGGGATGGGCAGAATAGATAAGCCAAGGGGAGAGTGCTTTATGTCATTAGAGTTAAAAAGAGGAAGTGTGCGTGTTGACAAGAATGTAACAGAGATGGTTGACGAATCATTGGGTGGTTGCACATATGATCATATAGAAAGATTTGAATATAAGAAAGCAACAATGAAAGATGTTGATGAATTAGTAAGAACGAGAATAATTGTCCTGCGTGCAGCTAATAAATTGTCGGATGATGTGGATATGTCTCTGGTAGAGAAGGAATCATATGCATATTATAGACATGCATTGAAAACTGGGGAGCATATTGCATATTTGGTATATGATAACGGAAAGTTTATCGGTGCAGGTGGAGTCAGCTTTTATCAGGTTATGCCGACATATCATAACCCGACAGGCAAAAAGGCTTATATCATGAATATGTATACCAATCCGGAATATCGTAGACAGGGAATTGCATATCATACATTGGATTTATTGATAAAAGATGCGAGGAAGCAGGGCATATCACAGATTGCGTTAGAGGCAACGGATATGGGACGACCTTTGTATGAGAGATACGGATTTATAAAAATGGAAGATGAAATGGAACTGGTTGAATGACAAGAGTATATTGTTTGTACTTTAGGCGAATGGATGGAGTGACAGCAGGAATTTTAGGGGAATATCGCCCTAAAAAGAGAAGAAAATCAGGAAAATTCAACTTGTGCAAAATTTGCACAAACTGCGGATGATGGAAAAACATACAATTATAAGTTCTATTCATTAGTACCACAAAACTTCTAATTGCAGAAACATCATCCGGAGATTATAATTTCCATAGGTGGATTTGCAAACCGTCATATGATTATTCTCTGAATAGTAAACAAAACTGCAAGCCACAAGAACTACACACAATAATGACAATATAGCAATGGTATTGGATTGGTACTAAAAATGTGTGAAATGTATAATTATTTTACCAATCAAAAGAATGTTAAAATTAATATGAGATTAGCCTAAAAGGAGGTCAAAATGTTATTCTTATGTTACCCCAAATGTTCAACCTGCCAAAAAGCAAAAAAATGGCTGGAAGAACACAACATAAACTATACAGAGCGCAATATTGCGGAAAACAATCCATCCTACGAAGAGTTGAAGGAATGGCATGCCAGAAGCGGGCTGCCACTCAAGAGATTTTTCAATACCAGTGGACTTTTATATAAGGAAATGAAGCTAAAGGACAAGCTCCCGACAATGAGTGAAGAGGAACAGTTAAAGCTGCTTGCAACCAACGGAATGCTTGTAAAGAGACCATTGCTTATAGATGAAAATACTGTACTTGTAGGATTCAAAGAAGCGGAGTGGAGCTGCCCTGACAATAATTAAATCAGCTTTTCTAAAAGAAATATTTTCAAAAGATTTAAGTAATCACGACTACTACCATACCCTTAGAGTATACAAACCCGCTACTCAAATCGTCAAACTTGAAAATGCAGACATAAACATAGTATGTTATAATATGGTCACCTTATTTAAGATAAGAATGGACACTCCATTATGGAAATAAAATACAAAAGGACATAATGCTATGAAAAAATTTATCTCATGGAACATCGATTCCATCAATGCTGCCCTGACATCCGAATCAGCAAGAGCGGTATTATCCAGAAATGTATTAGAGACAATCAAGGCAGAAAATCCAGACCTTGTGGCAATACAGGAGACCAAGCTTCCAGCCACTGGTCCTTCAAAGAAGCATATAGAGGAGCTGGAAAAATATTTTGCAGGCTACCATATCGAGTGGGTCAGCTCCATGCCACCGGCTCGGAAGGGTTATGCAGGAACCATGATTCTTTATAAGGCAGGAATGGAGGCAAAGAAGTCCTGTCCAAGGATTGAAGCACCAGATACCATGGATGACGAGGGCAGACTGCTCACATTGGAATTTGATGACTTTTATTTTGTAAATGTGTATACACCTAATGCAGGAGATGGCTTGAAGCGTCTCAAGGAAAGACAGGAGTGGGATATCCAGTATGCCAATTATTTAAGCGGGCTTGACCAGATAAAGCCGGTCATTGCCTGTGGTGATTTTAATGTGGCACATGAGGAAATCGACCTCGCAAATCCGGCGGGAAACCATATGTCGCCAGGTTTTACAGATGAGGAGAGAGAGGGGTTTACAAATCTCTTGTCAAAGGGATTCGTGGACACCTTCCGCTATATTCATGGAGATGTAAAGGATGTTTACTCATGGTGGGCACAGAGAGTCAAAACCAGTAAAATCAATAATTCGGGCTGGAGAATTGACTATTTTCTGGTAAGCGACCGTATCAAGGATAAGGTGGCGGCGTCTGGTATGCTTGATTCTGGGGAGAGACAGGATCATACACCGCTTTCACTGGAGATAGAGATATAGAAAATAAATTCCCCCACGGACCCTAATCCGTGGGGCTTTTTCTACGTTTTTTTCCGGCGATGCTGGCAGTGCAGTTAAAAAGCATAAGCTATACCTAGCTTTACGCTTCCCCCACAAGCAGCTTTCTAAGCTTCTGCGCAGCCACACTCATCGGCTTCTTAGAATCATACACCATACATATATCCCTCTTTGGAACCTCCTCCTGTACGCGAATCTGCACTATCTCATGATTCTCGATGGCTTCTCTTGCCATAGGCTCAGGGAGGAAGGCGAGCCCCAATTCATATTTTACCAGTGGCAGAATCTGGTCTGTTGTTGCCACCTCGGTATCTGCCTTTAAATCCAAACCATGCTTTAAAAACAAATTATAGTAAAACTGATATGTCATAGTCTCTTTTCCCAGACAGATGAAAGGATAGTTTTGTATGTCTGCCAGGGAAATCTCCTGACTGCCCAGGGCTGTGAAGGTGCTTCCCCCCACAAGAACCTCCCGGAAGGACTGGAGGATGACCTCCCTCAGCGGATCTGCTGTCCGTGTAGGAGTTGTAACTACTGCGAAATCTATTTCCCCACTTTTCACAGACTGGATTGCCTGGGGGGTGGAATGGTTATAGATTTTTAGCCTGATACCGGGATAAGCTATATGGAACTGCTTGAGTTTTTCCAGCAGATATATGCTTAAGGCAGTTTCACTTGCTCCGATCGCAATGCTGCCGTGCTTCAAATCCACACTCTGAGTCATCTCATCCTCTGCTTCCTGAAAAAGTGTTATGGCGGCAGCCACCTTTGTGTACAGTTTTTCTCCCTCAGGGGTCAGGCAAACGCCGCGGTTGGTCCGGACAAACAGCTTGCATTGGGCGGCACTTTCCAGACAGTTCATGGCTCTGGTGATATTTGGCTGGCTGTTGCCCAGAGCATTTGCGGCCTTGGTGAAATTATTGTATTTTGCTACATAATAAAATATTTTGTAATATTCCAGATTTATATCCATTTTTTCTCCAATCTGACATAAGTAAAACTGATGATAGACATATCAATAATAGTTTTTACATATCTCTACACTGTCAGTATAATAATCTATGAAGTAAAAAGCAATACAAGGAGGAATGAGATATGCTGACAGCGGTAACTGGAATAAACTGGGGAGATGAAGGCAAGGGCAGGGTGATTGATCTACTTGCTGAGAAGGCTGATATAGTAGTTCGTTATCAGGGTGGAAACAATGCAGGACACACTGTAGTGACAAATACAGGAAAATTTATCCTAAATCTCCTGCCATCAGGAATCATCCATCCTGATGTAGTCTGTGTGTTAGGGGATGGCATGGTTGTTGACTTGGAGCATCTGGCTTCTGAGATTCAAAGCATCCGTGATAAGGGAGTGGCTGTAAGTCATGCCAATTTAAAGCTTTCAGCCAGAGCTACGATTTCCATGCCGTGGCACCGTGTGCAGGATGAGCTGGAAGAGGCAAGGCTTGCAAAGACCGGTTCTGCATTTGGCTCTACAAAGCGTGGCATAGCTTACGCCTACAGTGATAAATATCGTAAGAAAACTCTCCGTCTGGGAGATTTGCTGCACCTGGATGAGGAAAACATAAAGGCTCGTCTTAAGACTATGCTTGAGGCTAAAAATCTTGAGCTTGCCGGCTGCTACCACCAGAACGAGATGTCCTACAATGCCTTGCTGTCATGGTGCCAGAAGCAGGCTGACTTATTTGCTCCATACATTTGTGATACAGGCAGCTACTTATCAGATGCGCTTAAGAGGGGTAAAAAGGTAGTGCTTGAGGCACAGCTTGGAGCAATGAGGGATATAGATTATGGAATTTTTCCTTATACCTCAAGCTCCTCTACAATTTCTGCCTATGGCCCTATTGGTGCCGGTATTCCGGGAGAACAGCTAGACCATGTGGTTGGTGTGTTAAAGGCTTATTCTACATGTGTTGGAGCAGGTCCGTTTGTAGCAGAAAAAACAGAAAATGAGAGCTGGAAAAATACCCTCCGTGAAGCCGGTGGAGAGTATGGAGCTGCCACAGGCAGACCCCGCCGTGTAGGACCATTTGATGTGGTGGCAAGCAGATATGGCGCAAAATGCCAGAACGTGGATAAAATTGCCCTCACAAAGCTTGATGTTTTAAGTAATTTTGAGGTGATTCCTGTAATTACTGCCTATAAGAAGAACGGAGTAGAAACAGATGTCTTTGACCCATTGGAGGACCTGGATTCCTATGAGCCGGTTGTGGAGTATCTGCCGGGCTGGGAGCATGATATTTCCAACTGTAAGAGCTGGGAACAGCTTCCGGAAAATGCAAAGGCATATGTGAACTACATTGAAAAACAGATGAAATATCAGATTGAGTTTATTTCCACAGGAGCCGAGCGTAACCAGTATTTATTAAAAGGCGAGTGGCTGTAACAAAGGAGGTGTTATCATGCCATTAGTGTTACCGAGAGAGGAAGAGGTAGAAAATATTTTTTCCCGTATTTTAGCTTCGGATTCGGCTTGTGAGAGGCTGTATGAGACCTTTTACAACCATATCAGTGATGACAACCGGGAAAGTGATATTGATGTACATCATTTTGTGGAGGTTTTACTTAATGCCTACAAAAATGGTGATGTAAGTGCCCTGCTGCTTGAGCTGTGCAACAGGAGCATGTTTGATCTGCTCAAGGAATCCTATCTGATTCCAAAGCGTTTCCATGGCAAGGCAGGAGAAAATCCTATTTTGCTCACTGATCCGGATGGAAAACTGCTTGATGATAAAAAAGATGTGGTCAATAAGCATGAATACAAAAAGTTTTGTGAAATATATGAGCATCATCATGCGGCACCACGCTCAAAGATATATCTGGCAGATGGATATGACCTTGTCAGATATTATACGGATGGCATGAATATAGACGAGAAGCATGAGAACAGAAAGCGTGGAATCCTTGTATTATATGCTCTTCCGGATACCAAAAAAATGAACATGACAGAGGCGCAGGCATATGACGTTATATGGGAAACCTTCCATAAGATACAGGAAGAGGCATTTTCTGCTATTGTATTTTATGGTCAGGAGTCGGGAAGTAAGTCAGGTAAAGGCTTCGATGAGATTGGCGTACTTCTGCCGATACACCAGTTTGAGGCAAGGATGCTTGAACATCTCAATGCTATTGACGGGATTGTGCTGTCCTGTCGTGAAAATATGATTAAGACTGCCGGGGCAGACAGTCTGGACTTATAGCCGTTAAGGAGGAACTATGGCAGCAGCTGTTGATAAACCACTAATTAAGAAAAATCATATGGAAATCCACTGGCATGATTATGCCAGCGTAGACGGATTTGTTTCTATCAAAAAGGAAAGTCTGCCGGCAAAAGCTTCAGTAATAGGCAGAGTGGGGATTATGATGTTAGCCTGTGGAACAGGAGCCTGGCGTGTCAGAAGCTCTATGAACGAGCTGTCAGAGCTTATGGAAGTGACCTGTACTGCGGATATAGGACTTTTGTCTATTAATTACACCTGTTTTGATGGTGATAACAGCTTCAGCCAGTCCCTCTGCCTTACCAGCACCGGAGTAAATACTTCCCAGCTCAACAGGCTGGAAAAGTTTGTAATAGATTTTAAGTCAGACCACCTGAACCAGAGCTGTGAGAAAATTCATTCTTTGTTAGATGATATCGAAAAAATCCATGGACTGTATACGCCAAATACACTGGCAG